>JAKAPJ010000025.1 GCA_021807115.1 Microcaldota archaeon | reverse complement strand
TCCCCAGGCGGCAGACTTAACACTTTCGCTACGGTACTGCAATCGTTCAAGACAATTGCAACACCAGAGTCTGCATAATTTACTGCTAGGGCTACTCGGGTATCTAATCCGATTCGTTCTCCTAGCCTTCGCTCCTCACTGTCGGATGTGTTCTGGTAAGGCGCCTTCGCCACCGTTGGTCCTCATAGGATTACAGGATTTTACCCCTTCCCCATGAGTACCCCTTACCTCACCCACTCCCTAGTCCGCGGGTATCTCATGCACGCATTGACGTTGAGCGCCAATATTTCACATGAGACGGCACGGACCAGCTACGAGCGCTTTAAGCCCAATAATCGTGGACACCACTTGTGCTGCCGGTATTACCGTGGCGGCTGCCACCGGTCTTGCCCAGCACTTATTCGCCAAGCTTGCTATACTTGGCAAAAGGTCCACCGAAGTGGACCACTCGGATTCCCCCTATCACGCTTACGCGCATTGTAGAGTTTGCGCGCCTGCTGCACGCCGTAGCGCTAGGGCCCTTGTCTCAGTGCCCTTCTCGGGGCTCTTGCTCTCACAACCCCTACTGGTAATAGGTATGGTGGGCCGTTACCCCGCCATCTGCCTGATCAGGCGCAGTCTCATCGCAAAGCAGTAATGTTACAATTCGCATACTTTTTGAGTTAAGGCTCCTTCCAGATGCCCTATCCTATGTGGTATTAGCCTCACTTTCGCGAGGTTATCCCCCTCTTTGCGGTAGATTGACTACGTGTTACTGAGCCGTACGCCGCCCAACCACGTGGCTGAGCTGACTTGCATGGCTGTCGGAATCCGATAGCAGTGCCCTCCAGCAGCATCGACTGGTGTCGATGTGTGGAGATTACTTTGGAATACATTTCGCTTACTTAAAAGCGTTGTGCGGTTTCCTCTTTGCACTTCTCAGGACTACATCCAATTCCAAGCAGGAATTTTCATGAAAGGCCCCGAAGATCGGGACGACAAATAAACACAAAAGACGGCGAACCGCCTAAATGAGCATAGAATCTTTATGGGACAATGTATTTATACCTTGCTAATGTTCTATCAGCAGGACAGGTCCATGATGTAATTTGCCACCGCCGTGTGGAAGCGGCCATTGCGGCCCGTTTTGGAGGGCCGTAACTGCACCAGAATGTGCAGTCACCTGCGCATCATTAAGCTTGCCGAAGCCGCCGGGGCAGCCGACCGCTATAAATATCTGGGTTGCCCATACTTGATGTATGGCTGGCAAGGAACTTGAGCATGATGAGATAGACCTGAATCACGCGCTCGAGTTGGTAAGGGCAGGAAAGTCGATATTTGTCTGGATAGGTGGCTTCACCAAGACTCCGCTGGCGAAGCTGCTGGGACTGGACGATGGCAAAGTAGTGGACGCGGAGCCGTATGCGCTTTTGGATAGGGACGCTTACCCATCCAGCCTCAGGACTTACGCGAAGCCTATCTTCGTTTGCCATCACGGAGTAACCTCGCACAAAGTTGTCAAGGAGCTAGGTAAGCTTGGCATAGAAGGCTACAGCCTTGCAGGCGGAATAGAAGGAATAAAGGGTCATGCATAGACTGCGCCGCGGTGTGTACCAGAACGTGTAAATTATGCATGTAGTGGTTATGCAGCCGCGGCAGCAGGAAAAACCACCTGAACGACTTACGTGACTTACGGCGCAGACCGATTATTGGTGGTTATGTGCCGCGCTATATCCTTCCCTTGGACTCGCCGCTGGACACGCCCCTTGCTATCATATGGGCAAGCCTAAGGTTAGCAGCTGCATCGTGCATGAATGACGATGCGTCGGCCCTGGAAAGGCGCGTCTGCGCATACATGCCACCTGCGCCAAATATGCCCATGCCCTTTGCCTTTTCCACCAGCGCGATCCTGTCGGCCACGTCAATCTTCTTGTCCCTTGAGAGGGCCTTGAGTGCCTTTATGAGCTCGTTTGGGTGGGGGCGGCCCCTTGTCACAGACATGACAGCGGTGCCGGTGGCATGCGCAAGCGCATCTGTGTCAACTATGTTCAGGCCTGCGATTCCTATCCCATTAAGCGCTATGAGCTTTACCTGGGACTTGAAACGGGATCTTGACAGCATCGATGCTATCCTGACCGTGGCGTCTGCGCCATCAACTGTGGCACTCGACGACACCACCCCCTCTGTTATGCCGCCGCGCGACACTATGCCCACCAACAGTGCACTCTTGGACCCCAGCGGCCCAGATGCCACGGCGAACATGCGCACTCCACTCTTCATATTATTGCCCTCAAAGCGTGCATCCTGTGGCCATGCTCATTTGGAGAACAGGAATATCGAGTTCAGAACGGTAGGGGCGGTCTCTTGTACTATGTGCCCCTTGTTTTCTTCTATTATTATTTTGGCGTCTAATTCGGCCCCATAGACCTCAGAGTTCGAAACAAGCACATACGGATCTGTGGTGGAGAATATCGCAGCTATCCTTTTTGCATTTGCCTTGACCCTGCGCCAGTCCGGCTCAGCATCCATCCACCTGTGCGCTACCTTGGAGTACTTGCTGTCCTTCTTTGAATTAAGGTTTGGCCACGGAGCAACAAGCACCGCTAGCCCTATCCGCCCCGATGCCTCGCTCTCCAGGTACTTCAGTATGGCCATCGCCCCCAGACTGTGCCCTACTAGGCACGTATCCTCGTCGGGCCTGCCGACTAATGATGATAGCAGCCCAACCCACGCTTCAGGCTGCGGATCTGAAGTGTCTGGCATCCTCGGGACAGTGACCTGCAGCCCGGCCGAAGACAGGTTCATCTTCAACCAAGGGAACCAGTTGTCAGAGGGGGATGCACCCCAGCCATGTAGTATGAACACGCGTTTCAAGCTAATCCCGGTTTGTCTACTGGTGCACACCTACTTCTTCCTTGTGTACATCTCTTCAATGGCGGAAATCAGTATTTCGCTGTATTCGTTCTTTGGCATCGAGGCGGCGTATTTTTCCACCGCGGCCTTGGCGGTTTTTCCGTACTCTTCCGCGATTCCGCGCGCATATGGTATGCAGTCGTACTTTTCCACCATCTCCTTTAGGAACGCGATGTCGGTATCCTTCTTTTCGGCCCTGCTCTTCCTGTATATATCGTCCATACGGTCCTTCTCGGATCTAGTCGCCGACTCGTAAGCGTGCAGCGCTATGAGGGTCATTTTGCCTTCGTACAGGTCGCCCATGGTGCGCTTGCCGAACTCCTTCTCATCCGCCGTCATGTCAAGTATGTCATCAACAATCTGGAACGCTATGCCTGCCGCCTCGCCTATTTCCTTCAACTTCTCCAAATCCGCAGGCCTAGCCCCCCTCGTTAGGGCCCCCAGCTGCATAGGACCATATATCGTATAGAAGCACGTTTTGCCTTTTGCTATCCTGAAGTAAAGGTCGGCATCGGCCTTGCTCAGATCCTTTATATCGTGTATGAAGTGGTTCTCCACATACTGGCCCTCCACTGTGTATTCAAGCATCTGGTAGAACTTGTCGTATACTGCGCCGCCTGTGGGCAGGCCTGCCTGTATGATATAGTCCTTGAGCATCTTCCACATTGCCATCTGCCCTGTGTTGGTCGCATTTACAGTATGCACCGGTCCATAAATCCTGTGGGCGGCGGGTTGTCCACGCCTGAGCTCAGAATCGTCCTCCCAATCGTCCTGCATAAGGATCCAGTCCTCCGACAGCTGCATGGCTGCGGCGGGGAGGATTGCCTCTTCCATGGTGGCGCCGTACATGTTTGCGGTAAGAAGCAGCAGACCTGGCCTGCGGTACTTCCCCTGCCGGTCTATATAATCGCGCATTATTTTGTAGTGGCCAACAGGCTCCTTTATCCGTATGTATTCGCAAATTTTCTTATAAACAGGTTCGCGGCACCTGTCTGCAAATTCCTTGAAGTTCATGCGATTACCTCACGTGCCCATATACGCTGAGGGCGCAGTGCAGGCCCTGTCAACAGAACTGAGCATTTTCGATATTAAACATGGCAACAAAACTTATATAATATTAGCAGAAAAATATCGGGAGAGGGCAAAAACTAAATATGACAAATGGTGGAATCATTCTATGCAGAGGGACAAGCTTGTTTCAAAATATTCTAAGCTGCTTGGGAAGTACGGATTCAACGACACGTACACAAGCGGCATGAGGTCGTGCTTCGACATAATTTCTAGCAAGAAGGAAAATGTGATGCTGCTGAAATTGGTCGATAACATTGACTCTTTGACTGAAAGCGAGGCTAGGGCGCTGAGGAAGCTGGGTAGCTTCTTTGATGCGCAGGTATTCGTAGTATTCAAGACGTACAAGAACAGGGAGGAGCGCAGCAGGTCCATATTCACCAGACACGACGTGGAGTGCATTTCGGGGGACACGTTAGAGTCCCTTTTGGGCGGTAGCAGGGTTGCCAGAGCTCAGCGATTCATGAAGGCAAGGTACAGGATAGACGGCGGAAAGCTGAAACGGGCCAGAGAGCTCAATGGCATGAGCATAAGGGTCCTGTCAAAAAGGGTGGGTATGTCAAAGGACAGCATATACCGATATGAAAGCCAGGGGGGCAACGTCACGGATAAAACGGTGTACAAGCTAGAGCGTTTCTTCGATGCGAAACTGACCGATAGCGACTCTGAGGAGGGCTGGCGCAAGGAGTATAGGTATAACACAATAAATGATGCGCTGGACGTTAGGTTTATGAACATAAACACGGCGCCATTCTACACTGTTGGCAAGAGGCATTTCAGGTACGAGATAGGCAACGTGGGGGATCCAAGAACTATGAAGAAGCTTGCAGAGTTCTACAGGCGCCTGGACAACGTGCTAAATTCTGATTACCCATTCTTCGTTACCGGAAAAAAATCAAAGAGAAAGAGCATAGAGGGCATACCGGTGGTGGAACGCAGCGAACTTGCAGGCTTGGAGGAGGAGAAGGATCTTATAGACCTGATAATGTCAAGGCACAGGGATTGATGCTACAGAACCAGTAGTATCAGGTTTCCGAACAGTAGGGATATCGCAATGCCGAGGAAAATGGGCAGTGCCAATGGCATTGCGCTGCGGTAGACCGGGAACTTCCTTTTGACCTTCTTGCTGCGCATCTCGTTTATTAGACGCACCGTAAGCAGCCTGTCGAAATTCTTTACCACCTTCCGTGTAGCTTCTACGTCCTTCGTCGCCATGAGGTTGATTGCCACTATGTCACCTTCCTCAAACTTTCCGGAAGGTATGTATTCAACCATGGACATTGTGATTGCCCGCTCGAACACCGTCGTTATCAGGGAGCTTACGGTAAGTAGCGCAAGTATTGTCAGCCCTATCACGCTCATGCCGGGGATTTCGTACAGGAGGAACGCTATAAATGCCAGGTACGCTATGAGTACCATCAGCCCCTTCATAGCGTCATCCCTGACAACTGTGGAGAGGAGCTTGCCCCTGAGAAGATTCCGGGCCCTGGGCAGGTAGTAGAATGGTATAAGGAGCAGCGCCACGAAACCCGTAGCTATGAACGTGGATATTATGAATGGAAGAGGCAGCTGTGGGACGTTGGAAAAATATGTTGCTGGCTGCATGGGTATTATCAGGGACACTGCTGCGAATTCTATGACATCGGCCGCACCGATCTGCCCCATCCTGTACAGCACATACCCGATGCCTAGGACGACACACGCTATTGCAAGGCTCTCCGCTATTGTTAGCAAGTTCCAGTAAAGTACGGTAAACGCCAGGCCCACGACCAGGGTGAGGTATGCGTATATGCTGGGCACATTGCGCCTGTTGAAAACGTCGAAAAGCATGTATATTAGCGAGAATAAGAGCACGGCGGCCATTCTGTAGGTTATTAGGCTATCCATCGGTACACTGTGTGGTCTTACAAGGTTAACACTATATGCAAATGCAATTTAAAAAGCGTTGGTTTAAATTGTTTGGCGCTAAACCGTAATACTGACTTTCTGGGGAGGTAATGTTGAGCGGGTGGCAGAGGGGGATTCCTGCAGCCATGCGGACATTTTGGTATGCGATGGGCGCTTAAAAGTTTTTATTTGTATTTGTGCATAGTAGATGTGCCTGTGCTTCTTATGCCATTGATATCTCAGTGATTAGTTGTTGGAAAAGGTCAGCGATTTCGTTTGGGAGATAAAGCGCGACGAAAGCACAGGGATGAATGTACCGGTTAGGGCTTATGGCAATAAGGCCGTTATAGAGCAGATGCAGAGGGATAGGACGCTGAAGCAGGCAGTGAACGCGGCCTGCCTGCCCGGCATAGTAAAAAACATGCTTGTTATGCCCGACGGCCATGAAGGATATGGGTCCCCTATAGGAGGGGTGGCTGCCTTTGAAATTGACAGGGGGATTATATCGCCCGGCTTCGTGGGATTTGACATAAACTGCGGGGTCAGGCTGATAAAGACGTCCCTTTTCGCGGATGACATCAAGGACAAGATTATAGGACTGATGGACACGATGTTCCGGAACGTGCCCAGCGGGGTAGGCAGCAAGATGAAACTAGGCTTTTCACAGCAGGACATGGAAAGTATAGCGCTGGACGGCGCAAAATATGCGATAGAGAAGGGATTCGGAGATGATGGCGACCTTGAGAGAATAGAGGAAGGCGGCTGCATAGATGGCGCCGAGACCGATAAGGTGAGCGACCTCGCAAAGAAGAGGGGCATGCCGCAGCTCGGCACACTCGGCGCAGGTAACCATTTTGCAGAGATACAGAAGGTGGACAAAATAGTGGATGCGGGCATCGCAAAGACGTTTGGGCTTTTCGAAGGGCAGGTGGTCATAATGCTCCATAGCGGCTCGCGAGGCTACGGCCACCAAGTATGTAGCGACTACCTCAGGACGCTGGGCGACTATCAGCGCAGGAACAATATGCACATACCTGATCCGGAGCTGTGCTACGCCTACGCGGACAGTAAGGAGGCCACGGATTATCTTGGCGCGATGCGGGCGGCAGTCAATTTCGCCTTCGCCAACCGGCAGATAATGACACACTTCATCAGGAAGAGCTTCGAGGAGATATTTGGCATGGACCACGATGAGATGGGTATGCAGATAATGTACGACCTGTCGCACAACATAGCAAAGCAAGAGGAGCATGTGGTTGACGGGAGGAGGGTAAAGCTATATGTCCATAGGAAAGGGGCGACTAGGGCTTTTGGGCCGGGCAGGAAGGAGATAACGAGCCTCTATAGGGACGTGGGGCAGCCAGTCCTAATACCGGGAAGCATGAGCACGGCGAGCTATGTCCTTGCGGGAAGGGAGGAGAGCATGCGGGAGACGTTTGGGTCATCATGCCACGGAGCCGGAAGGGTCATGTCCAGACACCAAGCCATAAGGGACATACCGGCGTACAAGACACTCAATGAAATGAGGAGCAAGAACATAGAGATACGCGTGAGGAGCAAGACGCTGGTGAGCGAGGAGGCGGAGTGGGCATACAAGGATGTTAATCAGGTTGTGGCCAGTATAGAGGGCGCCGGAATATCGAACATTGTGGCAAAGATGGTGCCGCTTGGCGTTGCAAAGGGATGACCCGCTATACATCAGGGTATTGGCAGGTTGGGACGGACTAGGTTAAGGTTAAATACCTTTTTTGTTAATTATCCATGCAATATCCTTAGGTTGCAGCCCTCGATGCTGCATGCTTTTTGTCTTGTACGTGATGAGATGAGCGGTGATTTGAAGGCGGTGGAAGAGGTGCAGCGGTCAGAAGCTGAGGCTAAGAAGAGGGTAGAGCAAGCTGCCCAAAACAAGCAAAGGTACATAGAGAGCGCACGCACGAAAGCCGATGAGATAGTGAAGGAGGCCGAGGTCCAGGCCAGGGCTCAGATAGAGCATGAGGTGGAAAGGGTAAACGAAGACATTGCCTCGAAGAAGGCGGCGGAGGCAAAGTCAATAAAGGCGGAGGCCAACGAGGTTAGGGCCATGAGGATATCGAATGATATGATACCTGAGCTCGTGCGCAAGGCGGTAAAAATTATCATCGGGGGGTGACGAATGTTATTTGGCAGCGTTCCGATGCAGAAAGTCAGGATAATGCTGCTTGCCGCCGACAAGGACAGGGCTGTCGAATACCTGCATGACAAGGGTATGATAGAGATAAGGAAGAGCAAACTCTCCTTGCAGGATGATATGCCGTCGCAGAGGCTGTATACGCTATCGGACCTGCTCATAAAGGTGGACGGCGCACTTGCGCTGCTGAGGCGGCCCAAGAAGCTTAAAATCCAGAAGCATCCGCACTACGGAGTGGACAGGCTTGTAGAGAACGTGAGGCTGCTGGGCTATGTGGACAGGGCCTTTGCCATAAATGACAGGAGGAGGGAGCTCAATGAGGATATGGCGGTTATGGATTACGCCATGGCCATCGCAGGGTACTTCAACGACCTTGATGTCGACTTCTCCAATCTCAAGAGTGAAACGCTATCTTTCAAGGCCTTTAGGGCACAGAACAAGGTAGCGGCCGGGGTTGGGGGCGCAATCCAGAAGCACGGCATAAACGCAGAGACCGTGGTGAATCCGATAGACAAGAGGGACTCGCTTGTCCTTGTAGCATACCCGAAGTCTGTGAAGCTCGACGATGCCATAGGCGGCATGGGCATGACAGAGCTTGACCTCAACTCGAAGTATCTCGTAGCGACCCCGTCAGAGGTGGTGAACACAGTAAAAGTGAGGGAGGTTGCGGCGAAAGCTGAACTCGACAGCCTACAGCTGGAGATGGATAGGATAGGCGATAAGTACTACGCGGAGCTTCTTGCATACCGCGAGATGCTGGACGTAGAGGTGAGCAGGGCCGAGGTGGTGTCAGAGTTCAAAAAGACAGACGCCACAGTTGTGCTAGAGGGGTGGGTGCCGCAGAATTACTTTGAAGGCTTCTCCAACGAGCTGGTCAAGTTCCTTGGTGGGAGGTGCTATGTGGAGGGGCTCAAGGTGAACCATGAGGAGGAGCCTGCGCCCACGCTCGGGGACCGGCCCAAATGGCTAGGCTCATTCGATTACTTGATGGAGTTCTATTCCGTGCCCAAAAGCAGCGAACTTGACCCTACATGGATATTCATACTCTCTTTCCCGATATTCTACGGGCTGATGATAAGCGACGTTGGCTACGGCATAGCATCATTCGCACTTGCCACGTGGATTGTGCACAAGACGGATCCGGACAGCCTCATAGGTAACACTGCCAAGCTTTGGCAGCTCTGTGCGATCTTCGCCGTGGTATTCGGCGTCCTGTCGAACCAGTATCTGGGCTTCCAGCTCGGCGCGCCGTTCTCGTATCTGCAGCTCTTTGACTGGGTCAAGAACGCAACCAGTGTTATGGTTATAACCATATACTTCGGGCTGACGCAGGTAATACTGGGGCTGGTGTTCGGGTTCATAAACAAATACAGGGAGCATGAGACAAAGCTGGCGATATCCAAGCTTACATCGATAGCTGTAGTGATTGCTGGCACTATAGCGGTGGCTGGTTTCTTCTTCGGGCAGTTCGGCCCCGCCACAACCGATGTTGCCGCGCTTGTGGCTGTTGTAGCATTCATAGCCTCGGCAGCGCTCAGCGGGATAGAGGCTGCAGAGCTCACCAATCTTATAACCCACCCTCTGAGCTACACCAGGATCCTAGGCTTTGGCATGGCGAGCGTTATAATAGCGTTTCTTATCGACAACGCCTTCACGCCGAACCTGGGCCAGGGGATAGTAACGTTTATATTGTTTCTAATTATATTCTTAGTGCTACATTTTGTGAACTTGGTACTCGGAATCTTCGAGGGGCTCGTACAGGGGGTAAGGCTTAACTTTGTCGAATTCTTCTCGAAGTTCTATGAGGGTGGAGGGGTGAAGTTCAAGCCCTTCTCTTACACCAGAAAGTACACGGAATGACTTTTACGCTCAAGGTGAAATAAATGGTTGTGGCAATAACAGATGCGTCCGCGATTGCGGCTATAGGTGCAGGTATAGCTATTGCAGGAGGGGCAATAGGCACAGGCATGGCACAATCTGCCATAGGCGCAGCGGGTCTGGGGCTCGTGGCGGAGAAGCCAAGCGAGATGGGGAGGGTGCTACTGTTCCTAGTGCTCCCTGAGACCCTGCTCATATTCGGCTTCGTGATAGCTATACTTATAATGCTGTACGCCGGCATAGTTTGACGGGTGTTCTCTGATGGCACTGGGAGACATGAAGGAGAGGATACTCAGGGAGGCAGAGTCCAAAGCCCGAGGCATAGAGAACGAGGGCAAGCAAGAGGAAGCTCGCATCCTTGGGGATGCCAAGGCCCGGGCATCCGCAATACTGGAGGCTGCGAAAGCTGAAGCGAAAAGGCGCACGGATCTTATAGTCACCGAGCACAATGCGGAGGTCGAGATTGAGAGGCACAACGCACTGCTTATGGCGAAGGAGGAGGCGATAGCGTCCAACCGTGACAAGATTGTGGAGGCCATATCCACTGGACTCGACGAAAGCTACGCCAAGGTGGTCAGTGGCGCGGTGGTGCAGATGAACGCCACGGCCGGGATAGGGGATGAGGAAATCCTGATAAGGGCTGACAAGAAAGGCATGTCCCTACTCAAGGGCACAAAGTACCCTGTGGAGGAGACAGAGCGTGGGGTGTGGGTGCAGACCAGGGACGGCAGTGTGGGTATAGACATAAGCCCTGATGCCATGCTGAATCTCAATCTGAAGAAGATAGACGGGCTGATATCGTCCGCCCTGTTTGAGGAGGCACAGCCCGAGGACAAGCCTAAGGCAGAAAGGCACGCGCCCAGAAGGGCCAAAAAGGCGCAGAAGGAGGGGTAATCTGGAATGGGGTACTACGGATTTGATGCGGCAAACATGTACGGTTACTCCACCGCGAGGGTCAAGGCGCTTGAGGCAAGGCTCCTGACCAAGGCCACGATGCAGAGTGTGCTGGGATCCAAGGACGCAGAAGGAGTGATGGCGTTGCTGCTGCAGACCGATTACAAGAAGGATCTGGAGGCTTTCGGGGGCATGGCCATGAAGACAGAGCAGGTGGACTTCGCACTGAGCAAGAACCTTGCGAGCAGTGTGGGTAAGCTCGTGACCATAACCCCTGTCAACCAGCGCAACATAATAAGGGCGATAGTGGGCAGGTGGGACTTGCACAACGTCAAGCTAGCCATGGACGCAAAGGAAAAGGGAGAGGGCTTCGATTTGATATCCAGGTATGTGATAGACTACGGCATATACAACTCACAGGCGCTAAAGGAAGCGATGAGGGAGCCAAACGTGGAAAGCCTTCTTGCGCGGCTTCTCATAAACTCGCCTTACAAGGGGATAATAACGGAGGCGCTGGAGACATACAAGAAGACGAAGAGCGGGCTTGAGGCCGAGATAGTGATGGACAAGATTTACTACAACAACCTCGGGGCTGTGATGATGAAGCTCGTGGACATAGACCCGGAGTCTGCCAGGGTCATACGCATGGACATAGACATGAGGAACGTGCTGCTGCTAATACGCGCCAAGCGCTACATGATGGAGTTCGCGAAGATATCGCAGAACATAATAAATAACGGGACGCTGAAGCCGCAGAAGCTGCAGGAGCTCTACAACAGCTCCAAGGACATAGAGTCGCTCGTGAAGGAGGTGAAGGTCTTTGACCTGGGCAGGGAGCTTGACGCGTACAGGAGGGGCAACGCGCACCTCCTTGCATTCGAGATAGGGATGAAGAACCAGATATTTGGCACCAGCATGAACCTGCTGAGGCATTCGGTGCTGTCATTCGGCACCGTACTCGCATATTCCTACCTCAAGGAGATAGAGATATTCACGCTCAGGATAATAATGAACGGCAGAAGGTACAACCTCACCAAGGAGGAACTTGCAGGTATGATTATATGGAGAGCGGAATAAAGGACGACTATCGCATAGGAGTCATAGGTACTAACCTTCTCACAAAGGGTCTGCAGATCGCTGGGATACGCGAGGTCCACAATGTGGCCACAACCGCGGACGCGGAGGCGGCGCTGAGGGCGCTGATGAGCAAAGAGGGCATCGGCATAATAGTCATAACCAAGGGAGTAATGGCACTGGTGAAGGACAGGCACCTGAAGAACCTCGTAGACACCAGTCTTATGCCGCTCATAGTGGAGGTGCCTGGCTACAACGAAGTCGAGGAGGGAGTGGATCCCTTAAGGAGGCTGATATTGAGGGCGATAGGCATTGATATTAACGAAACTTGATGCAGTGTGATCAAATGGGAGTTATAGAAAAGATAGCGGGACCACTCGTTGTAGCCAGAGACATGCTTGGCGTGAATATGTATGACGTGGTGCGGGTTGGTAATAATAGGCTTATAGGAGAGGTGATACAGCTGCAGGGGGAGAAGGCGGTCATACAGGTGTACGAGGACACGAGCGGGCTAACTCCGGGCGAGGCGGTGGAATCTACGTCGCTGCCGCTCTCAGTGCAGCTGGCCCCTGGCGTGCTTCAGACTATATTCGACGGTGTGCAGAGACCCCTGGACATCATAGCGGAGGAAAGTGGGGCGTTCATAGCAAAGGGGGTCGAGGCGGCACCGCTTGACACTAAGAAGAGATGGCAGTTCGTCCCTACCGCAAAGAAAGGAACAAAGGTGGAAGGGGGAAGCATAATAGGGTATGTGCAGGAAACCCCGCTGCTGAAGCACCACATCCTTGTACCGCTCGGGGTAAGCGGCACGCTAGAATCCATAAAGGACGGAACGTTCACCATAGTTGAAGAGATAGCAGTTGTGGACGAGGAAGGCGGCAAGAAGACACCCCTCAGGATGATGCAGACGCGGCCGGTTAGGAAGTCAGGGCAGTACAAGAGCAAGTTCAGGGCAGACGAGCCGCTGATAACGGGGCAGCGAATCATAGACACGCTCTTCCCTGTTGCCAAGGGGGGCGCTGCCGCCATACCTGGACCTTTCGGAAGCGGCAAGACCGTTACCCAGCACCAACTAGCAAAGTTCGCGGACAGCGATCTTGTCATATACATAGGGTGCGGGGAGAGGGGCAATGAGATGACTGAGGTGCTCACCGAGTTCCCGGAGCTTAAGGACCCTAAGACAGGCAGGTCGCTCATGGAGCGAACCGTGCTCATAGCCAACACCAGCAACATGCCTGTGGCGGCGAGGGAGGCAAGCATATACACGGGCATAACGATAGCGGAGTACTTCAGGGACATGGGCTACAATGTGGCGGTCATGGCTGACTCCACATCAAGGTGGGCTGAGGCAATGAGGGAGATATCCGCAAGGCTCGAGGAGATGCCCGGCGAGGAGGGGTACCCTGCGTATCTACCAAAGAGGCTGGCTGAGTTTTACGAACGCGCAGGCAAGGTGGAGACGCTCAGCGGCAAGATAGGCTCGGTGACCATCATAGGCGCAGTCTCCCCGCCAGGAGGAGACATATCGGAGCCTGTGTCTCAGGGGACGCTTAGGGTCACAAAGACATTCTGGGCGCTTGACGCAGCCTTGGCCAGCTCCAGGCACTTCCCGTCCATAAACTGGCTGAACAGCTACTCGCTGTACATCAAGCCGCTTGCACCGTGGTACAACAAGAACCTTGGCGAGGAATTCGTGGCGATGCGATCCAGGGTCATGGACATACTGCAGAGAGAGGCGGAGCTCAAGGATATAGTGCAGCTGGTCGGGGCTGACGCGCTGCCAGACGCGGAGAAGGTGACGCTGGACGTTGGCAGGATGATAAGGGAGGATTTCCTGAGGCAGAGCGCATTCGATGCGGTGGACGGCTACACCAGCATAAGGAAGCAGAAGGCCATGGTTGAGTGCATCCTGCACTTCGCCGCCAGAGCGGAGTCTGCCTCAAAGGCTGGTGTCAGGGCCACGCTGATAGTGGCTATGAAGATCAGGAACGATATATCCAGAACCAAAGAATGGAACGAAGAGACGTTCGAGGAAGACAAAAACAAGCTGCTCGTGAAGATGAACGAGGAATTCGACGCACTGGTAAGGGAGGAGACCGGTGCTGCGGAGAAGCACGAGAAGAAGCCGGAGAAAAAAGTAAAATGAGGCGATCTCATGAAATTCGAGATAGATTATAAGACGATAGAGAGTGTTGCGGGGCCGCTGGTGGTGGTAAAGAACGTTAGGAGGGCCGCCTACAATGAGATAGTGAGAATAAATCTGCAGAACGGCGAGTCAAGGCTAGGCCAGGTGCTGGAGACTGCGGACGGGTATGCAGTAGTACAGGTTTTCGGACCCACCAACGGGATAAACATTAACAAAACCTCGGTTACTTTTCTTGGCGAAACTTTCCAGTTCGGCGTGTCGGATGACATGCTAGGCAGGGTGTTTGACGGGCAGGGCAAGCCAATAGACATAAAGGCGGAGGTCGTCTCAAGCGAGAAGTTCGATGTGAACGGCTCGCCGATAAACCCCATATCGAGGACGATGCCGTCGGACTTCATCGAAACCGGGGTGTCATCCATAGACGGGCTGATGACACTGGTGAGGGGGCAGAAGCTGCCGATATTCTCAGGTTCGGGCCTGCCGCACAACGAGCTTGCGGCCCAGGTGGCAAAGCAGGCGAGCGTGAAGAGCGGCGAGGAGTTCGCGGTGGTGTTCGCAGGAATAGGCATAACCCACGACGACGCCAGCTTCTTCATAAACGAGTTCAAGAGCGCGGGGTCGCTTAGCAGGAGCGTGGCGTTCATGAACCTTGCGGACGACCCTAGCATAGAGCGTATATTGACGCCTAGACTGGCCCTGACAACCGCAGAGTACTTGGCGTATGAGAAGGGTATGCATGTTCTCGTCATACTCAACGACATGACGAACTATGCGGAAGCCCTCAGGGAATTGTCAAGCGCGAGGGAGGAGGTTCCGGGAAGGAGGGGATACCCAGGATACATGTACACAGACCTTGCAGGCATATATGAGCGGGCGGGGATAGTAAAGGGCAAGAGGGGCAGCATAACGCAGCTTGATGTAGTGACAATGCCAGGAGACGACGTGACGCACCCCATCCCTGACCTCACGGGATACATAACGGAGGGGCAGGTCTTCATGAGCAGGGAACTGTACAACAGGGGAGTATACCCGCCGGTAAATCCACTAGGTTCGCTCTCAAGGCTCATGAACAACGGGATAGGGGTTGGGAAGACACGCGAGGACCACAGGGGCGTGGCGGACCAGCTCTATGGCGCGTATGCCAAATCGCAGGACTCCAGAAGCCTGAGCGCCATAGTTGGCGTGGAGGCGCTGAGCGACACCGACAAGCTTTACCTAAAGTTCGGCGAAGGTTTCGAGAAGCAGTTCCTCTCGCAGGGCAATGACCAAAGGAGGACTATAGAGGAGACGCTGGAGATAGGGTGGGACCTGCTTTCGGCTCTGCCAGACGGCGAACTCACCAGGATCAAGAGGGAGTTCATAGCCAAGTACAGGAAGAACAAGAAGGATTGATGCATTGGCAAAGAGACTTAGCCCAACAAGAATGAACCTCATAAACACGAGGAAAAGCGTAGCCATAGCGAGGAAGGGCCATGGCATACTGAAGCGCAAGAGGGAGGTCTTGGTCATAGAGTTCCTCAAGCTGCTGAGGGAATCCAAGAACGACAGGGCATACCTGTATAACCTACTCCAGCAGGGTTACAAGACGGTGGCAATAGCCTCAACGTACGTGGGAGACTACGAGCTCGAGAGGGTGGCGGCCAGCATTGATGAGGCTTCGCCAATACGCATAATCCTGAAGAACATAATGGGAGTGAAGGTCCCTGAGATAAACATACCTAAGTCCAGCCAGACCGTGCTGGGTGCGGGCTACAGCGTGCTTTCCACCAGCGCAGCCATAGACGACGTGAGCGACTCGTTCAACAAGGTCACCGGAGCCATAATAGACATGGCAAAGCGGGAGCAGGGCCTGAAGAGGCTTGTCATAGAGATTGACAAGACCAAAAGGAGAGTGAACGCGCTTGAGTATGTGGTCATACCGGGCCTGAGGACCCAGGCGAAGTACATCGCCATGA
Source organism: Microcaldota archaeon (assembly GCA_021807115.1). GTDB lineage: Archaea > Micrarchaeota > Micrarchaeia > Micrarchaeales > Micrarchaeaceae > JAJZYD01. The sequence continues at coordinate 2,093 of JAKAPJ010000025.1, read as the reverse complement.
GGCTTGACGAGATGGACAGGGACACTTTTTCCGCGCTCAAGCACGTCAAGAAGAGGCTGGAGAAGACTAAGAAGGCCGAAGCTGCGACTGCGGCATCATGATGCCTTGGCTATCAGGGTGCCAGAAACGGTGTGGGGGAAATTGGTTGACAGCGACGTGTAGTTGAGCTCTATGTATCCGCGGTATATCTGGCCTGGATTGATGGAGACAAGCGAGCCGTTCTGGTAGCATGAGACGTAGAACGTGTAGTTCGCGCCTATAGTCATTGTTATCGCGTTGCTGTTGGACGCCCCGCACCAGTTGTTTGCAGTGCCGCACATGTTGGTAAGCGTGGCCTGGTTGTTGCAGCCTATTGCGGTCACGTTTATGTTTGATATTGTGGCCTGCTGCACGTTTAGCACCGCTGTGCTGTTTATCGAGTACAGGGCCGCGCTTATGCAGCTGAACTCACCAGGAAAGACACATGTTGTGCTGACGAAGCCGCTTGGAGTGAACACCCCCAAGGCGAATAGTGCGGCGAGCACTATGCCCAGTATTATTATTGCCCAACCGTAGGTAGTGAGGTACTCCAGCGCGCTCTGCGCCTTCAACATGGTAGCGGGCATGCGCATAAAAACCAGACTTACTTGCAAAACAATAAATAAAAAGCTATGCTGTCCTTAGGCGGGCATGACTAGCGTATCGTAGCCACTATCCCGTCTATTATGCCGTTGACGCCCAGGCCGCCGCTTGCCCTGACCGCTATCCTGTGGCTGAGCACCGGCCTTGCAAGATACTTTATGTCGTCCACCGACACCTGGTTCCTACCTTCTATCAGCGCCTTGGCCTTGGCACACTTCATGAAGCTTATCTCCGAACGCGGACTGCCGCCCATGACCACGTGTATGTCCTTCCTTGTTGCCTGAACAATCCCGACTATGAGCTTCACTATATCGTCGCTCATTGTGACCTTCTTGGCCATCTCCTGCAGCTCAAGCACATCGCCCATGTCCAGCACCTTCTCGGTCTTCACGTCGTCCCCCCTCTCCTTTATCCTTATCATGTTCTCTTCCACATCTGAAGCGGCATAGTTCATACCTATCCGCATCAGGAACCTATCTGTCAGCACCTTGGGGAGTGCTATTGTCCCTTCTATGTTTAGGGGGTTCTGTGTGGCAAATGCGATGAATGGTTTGGGTAACTTGAACGTAACTGCGCCTATTGTGACCTCTTTCTCCTCCAATGACTGCAGCATGGATGTCACGGTCATAGGAGGCATCCTGTTGAGCTCGTCTATGAGGAATATGTTTGTGAATATGGGCCCTTTCTTGACCTTCACTTCCTTCGTGAGGTCGTCGAGGTACGCAAACCCTATTATGTCGTTGATCTTAAGGTCGGCAGTGCCCTGCGTCCTCCCGAACTCCGCGCCGAAAGTGTCGGCTACCGCCTTGGACGTGGTGGTCTTCGCAAGTCCCGGAGCACCTTCCAGAAGTATGTGGCCATCGGCGACTATGGCTATGAACATCTGCTTTACTATCTCGTCATAACCTGCGACCTTCCTCGCCACCTCCTTTTGGACGGCCTCGAACGCTTCCTTTGGCGTCATTTTCATTTGGGGGCACCCCTGAGCTTGGGTTTCTTCTTCATCTCCCGCTTTAGGACCTGGAGCAGCACCATGGCATTATTATGTTTCTCGTCTGATGCGGAGAACAGCAATGTGAGTGGATCGTTTGTGCGTGCCATCTCTGCCATATCCTCGAACGCAGGATTCTTCTTAAGTTCCTTGACGTACCGCTCCTTGAACCGCTGGTACTTGTCCCGCTCATGCGCAAACCACTTGCGCAGATCATCGCTCGGGCCTATCTCCTTAATCCATATGTCCACGTTTGCGGTGCTCCTGCGTACGCCCCTTGGCCAGAGCCGATCAACAAGAACTCTAAGACCGTCAGTAACTTCAGGCTTTCGGTAAATCCTTTTAGCCTGTATCATAGAGCCACTGTATTAATATGATACAGTATAGTTTTTAAAAGCTCTCTTGGAAACCTAAAAAGCGGTGTGCGCTCTGGTTCGCTTCCGCAAATTACATGACGACAAGGCGAGAACCGAATGTCTTT
>JAKAPJ010000024.1 GCA_021807115.1 Microcaldota archaeon | reverse complement strand
ATAAACTTCTTATACCTAGATTCCCTATTATTGTTGGTCATGGTTAGTCGCCACGACCTAACGGAACTGAAGGCGTAAAAATCTTCAGTTCCAATTCATATTAGAGGATTTCTACAGAGCCAAAATAATCCCAAAATTGCAGGATTGGTGATAAATAGGGTATTCACGGTTCATGCCCTTGCCTCACTTTTCATCTCGATGATCTACCTGATTTTCTCAACCACGATACCGCAGCAGGGTGGGCATATGACGGCACCAGAAATATCGGTGCTGGTTATCATATTCGTTGCTGCGGTATTTGTCCAATACAGAAGGATTTACATGAGTTTTGCAGCACGTTGATAGGCAGGAGGGATTTTCCTGCCCATGCGCAGGTTTACCCAAAACCGAAACATGCAGATATTAAGTTAAATGGCGGCACTATATAGTACGATGATACATACGGACAGCAGGATGGTAATCGGAATGGCAGTACTTGCAGTGATTATAGCCGCAGGCGTGGCAATGTCGATGGGACATGGGGGGCAAAGCAGCGCGCAGATAAATTCGACGAATAGCAGCACGCAGGCTGCGGCGCAGAACCAGACGCAGCCAAACATCCAGAAGATTCTGTTTGTAAGCACCCAGTATGCGCCTTACTCCTACCAGATATACCCCGGGCCGGTATCCCAGCAGGCGCAGGCTGCGCTGTCAGGCTTCAACCTAACCTCTTCGGTGCTCCAGAACGGCACGACGGACGTAAGGCTATCCTTGACCGGCACCGGTAGCTATCAGACCGTCGCACTCAAGCCTGACTACAAGCTGTATATTGTGGAGACGACATTCGGGGACGACGGCTACCAGTTCGACTCATCGCTCGGCGATGATGGGTTCGTGGTGGTGGACCAGAACGGCTATGTGGCCCAGTAGCTACAACTATTGATTCTATGAGAATATTTGACCAGCCAATCGGCCGCATGTACCTGTGGACTATAGCGCTGCTGGGGATGCTGGCTGTGACCTCAAGCTACGCCCTGCGCGTATTTCCCGCGGCGCTGGTGGTGGCCGTGGCGTTCGCCGGGATGCTGGAGATTATTGTAAGGGAATACCACCTCAAACAGAGGTTCAAGGTGCCTTTCTCAGGCCTCATAACCGGGCTCATAATAGGGTCAGTGGCGCCGATAAACGCACCCATACCACTGGTCTGCATCGCAGTGACAATTGCGATACTTTCGAAGTTCTTCGTGAAGTTCAAAGGTTCGAACATATTCAACCCTGCGTCACTGGGGCTCATAGTGGCGCTGGCAGTCTTCGGGCTGGGGGACGAGTGGTGGGCTGCAAGCAGCTACAACTTGTACGGCCTGGCAGTAACCCTCACGCCAGTGCTGATCATACTTGCATATGAGGCAAGGCGTGTAACAACCGCCGTTTCGTTCGTGATTGCAAACCTCGTACTAACCGTTGCGGCTGGAGGCGCTGGGGCGGCATCCGGTGGCTCGCTTATTGCGCTGCTTTTTGGCGTCAACTATTACTTTGCATTCGTCATGGTGGTGGAGCCCAAGACATCCCCTCACGGCAAGTATGCGCAGGCAGGATACGGGGCGGCAATCGCATGCGTATACTTTCTGCTTGCCCACCTCAGGGCGCCCTACCCTGTCCTTGTGGCCCTGCTGGCAGGAAACATTGCATATCTCTTGTACCGTAGGTACATGAGGTGACTGTGGCCCAGCCGCACGGGCGGCGCGGATCCTGCGGCGCGCCAATTAGGATTAAATAATTTGAATTGACAAATACTATTGTGATTTAGTGCCAACCAGGGGATTTATGCCCACGCAAGTTGACAGGGAGGCGGCCGCATACAGAAGCTTCAAGGTTTCCACGCCTTGCGGCAGCACACTGGAGATAATCGTATCGGAGAGGGAAGTAACTGCTGCGCAGTTCAGGAAGATGGCTCCGCCTGCCGGCTACAGGCCACTTACTGTGGAGGATGGGGGGCTTGTATGGAGGGGCAGCGCGGATTTCAGGGAGGACCTGCGCAAGAACGGCAGCATCTGGACAGGGGAGACCGATCTCAGGACAGATGGGCCGCGCACGATAGCGGAGGACGGCAGCCATAGCAAGGTAAGCGTTGGCAAGTTTGTAGGGCTGCCCGCGGGCCAGAAATCCTGGCACTATCCCGGCAGGGGGCAGATCGAACTAAATGGATCGGGCTATCTTGAGGGGGTAGGGTGGATGGACGGGCTATTTGCTATAGGAGGTATATGGTACAGGCTGCAAAACAGGGCTGCCTTTGCCAGGGAGATAGCGGGCGCGGCGACGCTTAGGAAGTAGCCGGTGCACGGGAAACTGCCTGGCCCGCATGGGGCGTCAGAGGTACTGTGAGATGGAATGCACAAGGCCGGGTATTATCCACCTCACGTTTGCCATGTATGCCAGGGTATATGTTATGGCGGTGTACGCGTACACCTGCGCCTGGGTTAGGTAATAGCCGAACTTTCTCTGCTCCTTTGACATGGAGTTCTTCTCCCAGTTCTTCATGTTGGACTCGCCCTTCGTGTTGGTGTCAGGATCGGATATGATCTTTGGTATGTAGTCTACCACCTCGCCGTCAACCAGCTTCCGATACCCGACTATGCCTGCCTTGCCCTTCGGATCGTCCAGCGAAGAGTAGACCTTGGTGGGTTTTTTCCCGCCCAGCAGGCTGCGCTCACCCTTGTCCTCCATTCTTATGTAGCCCACGGTCTGCGCCCCATGCAGCTTAAGCTCCTCGGCATACCTGGCGTTCTTGTTCTCTATGAGTATCCACTCCATCGGGGCAAATATGGCGTACACCGTTGCAATCCCTATGGGTATTGCAAGCTCGGGGGGCGCCCATGCCCATACGGCCCCTGCTATGCTGTAGGCGCCCACGTTCTCAAACGTGAGGAATGCCTTCTTGCCGGCCGGCTCGTCTGACCTCAAAAGTTGCGCGACCTGCGCGATGTTGTACGCAGGCGGTATGAAAACTGCGATACGTTCCAGTGCGTCCCTTGTGCTTTGCTTGCCAAGGAATGCCCTTAGGTCCTCCTTGCACTCATCGAAGCTTTTCTCCTTGCGAATTAGGGCCAAGAATTCGTCCTTTATGGCTGCTATCTTTTGCTTGGTTGCTTCCTTGACGTCCATTTGGCATCAACGCAGTCGAAACTGGCAATACTGATGCCGATTATAATATTTAGGCTTTGTGATTAGGCGCGTCGCTCCCATCTATTTGGGATAGCATGGCCCCAACGCTGCAGATTCCGGGACTACAGCGCCCATGTCGGGATTATGTGGGACTTGGGCTTGTCCTTCTTCTTTTTCTCCTTCTCGGTCCGCTGCAGTTCCTTCGGATCGACCAATGGGACCTCCAGAGCGCTGCGCTCCTTCTCCTTTTCCTTCTCCTTTTCACGCTCCACCGGCATGATATCACACGAATAGGAATTATACTGAATACCAAACCTTATAAAGTTTTTGTGCGCCTACGGCATTGAGCGCCTAGAAGCCAAAATGCGCGCCTACCAGTACTTCTTCTCCCCGCGCAGCAGGTTCTTCAGGCCATGGATCCCATCCTTTATTGCAACGGGCCATGTTCTCCAAGGATCGCTCATAAGGGTCATTGCGCCGGCGCCCACTGCGCTGAAGACAATGGTTATGACGGAATTGGTCATGATGCCTTCGGCCACGCCGTAGCCGCATGCGGCTATGACCATCGCCCCCGCGCCAGCTACCTTGTATGTAAGCTTCTTCTGCGGGTCCATACGCTTGAACTTCTCCTTCATCCCCATATACTCACGCGCTGCTTAAACCGTTAATTCATCCTCATATTTAATATTAGCGGAAACGGAAGGGGATAGGTAACCAATAAATATCACATAGGACAATAGCCTTGCTGTGTTCCGTATGAGCACGGGGGAAAGGGTTACTGTAAAGAAAATACCTAGGAACAGGGGCGTCACATCCGCAGTCGCAAAAGAGAGGATGGAGAAGGTTGTGGCGCTCGAGGAGAGGGCCAAAAATGGAGGGGAGTTCAGCGAGTCTGACCTAATCCTGATGCGCAACGTGCTGCACCTTCCGCAAAGCGGTGACAACGACCAGCTCAGGGAGAGGGTCGGCAAGATTATAGTGGGATTGGACAGGGAGGGACTTGACAGCCTGAGGCAGAAGTGGTCAGGGCAGTTCTGGGAGGCGCTTGACGACACGCCAGGCAAAGGCGATGGACGGGGCTGGTTGGCATCCAAGATACTTGGCAAGAGGGAGGACAAGGAGAGGGAGCACAAGGAGTACCTAAGGCAGCTGCGTGCCGGGCAGGTAGAGATACCCAAGGACCTTGCCAAGCACCTGGAGGAGGCAAAGGGCACAGTGGCGTCATACTCCGAATCCGCAGCAATGGTGGTCGGCAGCGAGGACATCATGGAGAGGATCGCCGTTTCGGTGAAGTACTGGGTGGAGCGTGACGAAGCGTTCAGGGCGCAGTGGGATACTGTGTCGCGCGGACAGCCGCCGCCGCAGGTTTTTATACTCAAGGGAAGCATGCACGGCACGGGAAAGACCATGACCGCGGAGGCGGCGATGCACAACGCGACTGCGGAGGCGGCGAAGAAGAACCTGCCGATATGGGCTCACCCGATAGACGCGCACAAGACGATAGTGGGTTTCAGGGGAGACTCGGAGCAGAACCTGGCAAGGGCATTCGACGACGCGTTCGATCACCCGTCCATAATCTTCATGGACTCGGCGCAGGGCATAGCGCGCACGTCCACCAACGAGCTAGGCGACGCCCTTGAAAACTCGGCGGCCGGAAGAATGAACGACACGCTGATAAAGAAACTCAGGGAGATGAAGGAGAAGAACTCCATAGTCATATTGACGACGAACGAGTTCGGCTCGATATCGGAGCAGGTAAGGCAGCAGGCTGCAGCAGGCACGTTTGACTTTGACAGGCCAGTGAACCATGCACTTCTGGTGAAGGTTGCAAAGAGAAACCTCGACAGGTACAGGATAGACAACATGGGGCCGGAGGATGTGGTCGAGATTATTGAGAACAAGGCCAGCGCCATAGGCAAGGCGGCGGTCACTCCCGGGGATATATCAAACGCGTGCAGGATGGTGATAGGGAAGAAGATGGAGGCTGTGTACAAGACGCTCAAGGAATCAAAGCAGGGAGGTATTGCGGCATACCAGCAGCCCATAGCCGTCTCGCTGCAGGACTTCAAGGACCTGGACATAGCGAAACTTAAGGAGTACACGGATGGGGACAAGAGCAAGGAGCTGCAGGGCATAGTAACCCGGGTCAAGCCAAAGCTCAGGCTGGAGGATGTGGGCGGGCTGGACAAGGCGAAATATGCACTGTACAAGGATGTGAGGAGGGCGCTGAAGCCCAATGACAAGAAGGGTTCTAAGCCAGTGCATGGGATACTGCTGCACGGTCCCCCCGGGACGGGGAAGACCTACCTCACCAAGGCAGTGTGCGGGGAGCTTGCGGCGGGCGGGGAGGTAGATCCGGAGATATTCATAATCAACGGCGCACAGCTGTTCAACAAGTGGCTGGGCGAGACAGAGCGCATGATAAGGGAGCTTTTCGACGAGGCGAGGAAGAGCGCGCCGGCCATAATATTCATAGACGAGATAGAGGCCCTAGCACACAGCCGCGACATGGGCAACAACGTGACTTTGGGGGCCGTGAATACGCTGCTCAACGAGATGGACGGCACAAAGCCGCTGGAACGCGTCGTAGTGATAGGCACGACGAACAGGCTGGACCTTGTGGACGAGGGCTTCAAGAGGCCGGGCAGGTTCGACAGGATCATAGCAATAGAGCTGCCCAAGAACGACGCGGAGAGGATGGAGATAGTCACGGTGCACCTCAAGAAGGCAAAGGGCTTTGCCGAAGCGGGGGTGACACCGAATGCGGTGATGGAACTATTCGAGAAGCGCGCCTTCAGCCCGGCCGCCATAGAGAGAATAGTTAACGATGCCATAGACCTGAGGGACAACGAGATATCTGCTACACAGGAGTTCTCTAGGATGCCCTATGACACCGGCAGCGGGGCCTTCATAGAGAAATGGAAGGCATACAAGGACGAACTGGCGAGGCTGCACAAGAACCTCGGCCTGCCTGGCGAGGTACCAAGGTCGCCGCAGGAGGTGAGCCTGGAGCTCATGGAAAGAATGCGCGGTGTTACGGAAGACAACTACATGCTCAAGATGCTGCACTTCAAGGAGGGCATAGCAATGATGCAGAACGATTACATCGATGAGATACGCAGGATGATGGAGGCGCTGCACACCCCTGCTGCTATAGGCAAGGTATACGGGCTGGCGGCCCTGCCCGACGGCAGGGGAGGGGGGCCGGCGGCGGAGGGCGCGATGCTCGTAGTCGAGTGCAACCACGACGCGTACAGCAAGGCAGGGGCCACAGTAATAGGGAGCGAGGCCGACGAGTCGATAGAGGCGAGCGCAAACCATGGCAGGGAGTTCCTTAAGTCCCAGGCTGAGGGGGCGCTGCGCAACTACGAGTTCAGCATAGAGGTGGTCACTGCGACCAAGGGCGCGGATCAGAAGACGATACAGGGCCCAAGCGCGGGCGCCGCGATAACGCTTGCCGAATACAGCTCAGTAACCGGCATAAAGGTGCTGCCCAATGTCGTGGTCACAGGAGGCATAACGATGAGGGGTGAGATGTTCAAAGTGGGCGGGCTGGACTACCGAGGCTTCGGAAAGATAATAGCGGCAAAGAACATAAAGGGCGTGGACACTATGGTGGTCCCGAAGGCGAACTATGATGACTTCGCGGCGGAGGAAATAGCGGCCCTTGCCAAGCAGGGCTTGAAGATAGTCCCGGCAGAAACCTTCTGGGACGTGGCGAAGGCTGCACTGGAGACGCATCCAGACGAGCAGGAGGCAGTCGCAAAGCTCAGGGAGTCTGCGCAGGCAGCCGAGGAGAAGGAGATGGTAAGGAGGCTGAAGGAGGAGGAACACATAAGGGCATTGAGGAGGGACGGCACTACTTGATTGCGCCCCTTATGCGCCTGTTCTTGAACGCCTGTATTCTTTCATACGCGCCTGTCAGCGATGCGAACTTTGTGATAAAGGGCTTGTTGCCGGCGGTTATTGGGGGCTTTGGGACTGCGGCATCTGAGATGTCCTTCCTTTCCCTGGCGCTCATGCGCCATCCCGACGCGCCTGCGTCCTCTTCCATGTGCGACGGATCAGACGCCTTGGGTATTGCAACTACGCCGTCATTGGCCACCACCCAGTTCAGTGCGGCCTGCATTGGCGTCCTGTGGTGGCGGGCGGCCACGCTGCGCAGCGCGGACTGCAGGGCGGCCTGGTCTCCTCTGAGGATGAGGCCCCTTGCCAGCGGACTGTAGGCTATAACCGTAATCCCCTCCCTCCTGCAGTATGGCAGCATATCGCGCTCCATGCCGCGCACCAGTATGCTGTACTCGGTCTCGAGGGAGACGATGTCGTACCTCTTCATTGCAGCCCGGGCCGCCTCCATCTCGCCGACCGAAAAGTTGCTGACGCCTATGTGCCTTACGAGCCCCGCGTCCACAAGGTGCTCCATGGCTGACATGGTCTCCCATATGTCAACAGATGGGTTTGGCCAGTGCACCATGTAGAGGTCTATGGACTTAACGCCTAGTTTGGACAGGCTGCGCTTGCATGCCTTGATCAGATCCGCCCTGCGCAGGTGGTTTGGGGACACCTTGGTGGCTATAAAGACAGGGCCTTGGCCCCTTATGGCGGCGCCTACCAGCTCCTCGTTTGCATACATCTCTGCGGTGTCTATGAAGCCCATGCCCAGGGATATTCCCTTCCGTATGGCCCTTATGCCATCCTCCGGTTTTGTGCCCATCTTCCAGCTCCCCATGCCTATTTCGGGGATCTTTTCGCCGCTCCTGCCGAGGCGCTTGAGTCTCACGATAACCGATTTGGAGTGCGACTTCAATGTATTTAGCCTTAACATAGGAAATGCCCCTTTTAAAGGGACCAAAACCGCAAACGCAGTGCTGCTATTTTTCAAAAAAAGCCATAATTAAATATTTGGCACGGTGCTATTCTAGTGTGGATAAAGGGGTGTCTTATATGATGGCAAATGTTGCTAACCAGAAGAAAGTGGTGAAGATAGTAGACCTTTCAACAGTTGATGCAGACACAAGGGAGAGAATGCGCATGATAAGGCTGGAGGGCGGCGTTCTCATGGATGTGACTAATAGGTCCCCGCTGTCTGGACAGGAGCTTGAGTCGCTTGAAAACGCCAGGTATGTTAAGAACGTGACAGGTGTCGACCCGATGGTAGTTATGGCCTTGGTAAGAAGGGATGCAGGCACGATTCATGATGCAACAGGAGAGGACATGGCTGCGACAAAGGCCAGGGCTGCGAAAGCCGGGGGCATAGTGGAATCCTCAAGCATCAAGGAGGGCGACAGGCATAAAAGGGACGGCATACTGCGTGACGTCTCGAATTTCGTGCACGAGAAGTTGGTGGAGGCAGGGGTGTTGCAGCGCTGAATGATTCGTGATTAGACTTTTGCGCCGGCTGCAGCGCCATCCTTCGAATGTTTTACCAAGACGTAGCCTTCGGTCTGCGCATCGAATCTCCAGACTTCGTTGAATGAGCGGTATGTGGCGACAGCATCGTCATACCGCCGCAGTTCCGTGAGGATCAGCCCTTTTGTTATCCAGTGCAGCGGTGTGGCCGTCCCGTCCCTTGCTATTGCATCGTCTATTGCCTTGAGCGTCTCTTCGTGCTTGCCAAGCCTGACTACCAGGGCAGCCATGTCCGCCTGAGAAGCAGTGTCAGACGGGTTGCTCTTTAGGGAAGCCGTGAGCTCCGCAAGGCGGCTGTTCTGCTGGTCGCGGCCGCTTGCCGAACCTGTGCGGTCGCGCTCATCAAGCAGCTCCTTCCTTATCATCTTGTATATGGGCGCATCGGGATAGTCCCTGAGCTTGAGTTCAATTTCTGATATGCTTGACTTCAGGTCGGCGTCCAGCATCGCGTTGAGCTTTACGGCATCGTTCACGGCCTCCTCGTGCCTGCCCATTTCCCTGAGCAGTCCTATGCGCTCCTTGAGGGCGCTGAGGTTGTCAGGCTCCTCGCGGACCGTCCGGTCGAGTTCATTCAGTCTGCCGGCCTTGTTTGCGCTTGCCATACGGGAACCACCTTCAGCGTTTCCTCTTCGCGGCCTTGGGCTTGGCACCCTTCTTAACGGAATGGAGCAGCTTCGTCACAGTTACCTTGCCGTGTCGTTTCTTAACTTGGACCTTCTTCTCCCTCATCACCCTGCCGCCGCCGGCTGCGCTGGTGGTGAGTCTCTCTATTATCTCAAGCCCCTTGCCGCCGCCATGCTGTTCGATATCCGCGTTGGCAAGCAGCTTGTCAAGGACATTGTCGTTCATGGTCTCGGTCTCCTTGGCGGCGTTAGAAAGCAGGGCGTTCTCCACATCGCCCGCCTTGAGTATCCTGCTTATGTCCCTCAGACGCCTTATCTCCTCCACCTCCTTGGTGAACTTTGCCTTTTTTGGCTTTACCATGCTACCCATCTCTACAAAGTGATATCAGTTGATTATGACGTTGGGTATTTATGCTTTTTGTTAAATTCGGCTTTGTGTACAGAGTCAGGTTTTTGGCCTACTTTATACACAGACTGCCGACTTTATACACAAAAGCCACTTTATACACAAATCCGTTAAATTCGTTAAACCTGCGGCTGCTGGCCCGTAACTGAGGGAAAAAGAAATAAGGGGAGAGCAGTTACTTTTACTTCTTCTCGCCCTCCTCGCGCCTGAACAGCGAGCTCAGTGCGTCCTTGTTCTTAGGGGCTGAGCCTCCGATCGAGTCAATGTCCAAATCGCCTTTCTGAGCGGCAGAACCCAGTTGCAGCATCATCTCCATCGCATCCAGCATCTGGTCCATGTTTGCCTCCATCTGCTTGCGCTGCGCCTTGAGTGTCGCAGCCATGGAGTCGTATTCGCTTTCGCTCTTTACCAGGCCTGCCTTTATGAGCTGGGGCGCCGCTATGTTTCTCGCTATGCGCTCGCTGAACGCCTCGACCCATTCCTTTGCTTCGACGCCCTGTTGCCCAAAGCTGTCAAGTGCGGTCTTGAACCTGCTTAGCTGCTGGCGCAGGTCCTTGAACTCCTTCAGCGTGGCTTCCGTGTCCCCGGATCCGCCAAGAAGCTTTGCGACATCAGGCTCCTCAAACTGCTTGCCAGACTTCTCAGCCTGCACCGCCTGGTCAATGACGCTGAACATGTTGCCCATCATCTGTCCTACCTGTGCAAGAATGAGCGTGCCTATGGCGCTGTTTGTGGCATTGTAACCCAAGGCAGCACCTACAGGGGTGCTTGCATCTGAGGTGCTCTGCGCGAGCTTGTAAGACGGTAACGCCTCCTGGGCTTGCTTCTGCATCGCTGACATTAGCTTGGCCATCTCTGGTATGATCTTCTCTAAGGCCGCGGTGAGCTGCTCCTCGGTTGCCTTTTCATCTATCTGCACCCCTCCGGTAAGCATGGATCCGATAGATGCATCAAGCGTTATTTTCTGTATGCTCTCCATTGTCTTCTGGAGGCTAACGACAGACACCGTCATGTCGGAATACTTAAGCGCCGCACTTACGGTGGCTGCAAGTGGCTTGCTCTGGGCCTCAGAGTCCACCTTTGCGGAATATCCGGGTGTGCTCATAACTGCATTTGTAACCTTGTCGGCAAGGGCCTCTGGATTCGCATTCAGGACATTTGACGTGTTCAGAAGTCTAGCGGTAGCGTCCTTGGATTTCGAGTTTTTTGTAGTCATTGCATCATCGCAGTATTGCAGATTGGACTTAGTTGCTACTGGTATATAAACATATCACATAGGGCGACCTATTGCGTGCAACAATTTAAATCATGGGATTACATATCCTTTGGATTTCATGGGGTTCGAAACAGATGCAGTGCATTTGGGGGAAGAGCCTAACTTAGGGGCCGGAGGCACGGGGGACGTGGTGGCTGCAATACACCTATCCTCTACGTTTGCAAGGAGGAATGTGGGCACCCCTACAGCTGGCTACGAATACTCCAGGACAGGCAACCCCACAAGAGACGCGCTTGAAATGAAGCTTGCGGCCATTGAGGGTGCGAAGTTCGGCATCGCATTCTCATCGGGCCTGGCGGCCGAAACATCGATGGTCCTGGCGCTTCTCAGATCAGGGGACCGTATTGTGGCGTTCGACGACCTTTACGGCGGCACCAAGCGCCTCCTGGACAGGGTGTTCTCAGCCAACTTTGGCATAAATGTGGACTACGTTGATGCAACCAACCCTGAGAGGGTGCTGAAGGCAATAGGGAAGGGCGCGAGGATGGTGTTTCTGGAAACACCTACCAACCCGCTTCTGAGGCTTTGCGACATCGGCAAGATAGCCATGGGGGCTAGGGACATGGGTGTGCTCGTGGTGGTGGACAACACGTTCGCATCCCCGTACTTCCAAAGACCCCTGGAATTGGGCGCGGATATAGTTATACACAGCACCACTAAGTACATCAATGGGCACAGCGACTCTGTGGGCGGCGCCATGATGCTTTCGGACCGTGGCATTTATGACAAGCTTAAATTTGTGCAAAATGCCGCGGGCGCGGTGCTCTCCCCGTTCGACAGCTTCCTTGTCATGCGTGGCATAAAGACTCTTGCGGTGAGGATGAAGGAACATGAGAGGAACGCCATGGCGGTGGCGAAGCTGCTTGAGTCCCATAAAAGTGTGACGGCTGTGCACTATCCTGGATTGGAATCGCACCCGCAACACACCCTTGCAAAACGGCAGATGAACGGCTACGGCGGCACGTTGTCGTTCGATATCAATGGAGGGAGGGGCGCTGCAATCAGATTCCTTGAGGCATTGCGGACATTCAGCATAGCTGAGAGCCTAGGGGGCGTGGAGTCGCTTGCCGAGCATCCTGCGTCGATGACGCACGCGTCGGTGCCGAAGGCCGTGAGGGAGCAGATAGGGATAACGGACTCGCTGGTAAGGCTCTCTGTGGGGATTGAGACGAAGGACGACCTGCTTGCGGATGTGGAGGGCGCGTTGGCGGCCGCCGGGCGCCGATAGGAGGCATGCTTTTAGCCCTTGCATGGCATATGGGATGGGAGACGATGGACGGCAAGCACATATGCGACATGAATGGCAGTATCCTGTCATTTTCTGCCAACAAACGCGCACAGTCCGCGATGGAGTACCTCATGACATATGGATGGGCCATACTCATAATGGCTGTGGTGCTTGGGGTGCTCTTCCAGCTTGGGGTGTTCGGCAGCGCGAACTTCGCCCCGAAGGCAAGGGCGGGGCAGTGCCAGGTGCAGGTGGTGGGCAGCGGATCCTCCACAACGCACCAGCTCGCGGGGCTGTGCAGCCCTGAGCTGCCGCAGTATGTTGCGCAGTTCTCCAACCCTACCGCGATGGCAAGCATGATAAACCTTGGCCCATTCTCCGTCACTGTGTGCAACTACACTACCACCGCGTGGGCGTACGAGACAGGGATAGCGCCTGGTTACGGATCATGGGGAAGCCCATTCGTGTTCATAGAATATACCTCTGGGGGTGCAAACCAGGTTTGGGACCAAGTGGACATAAACGACAACTCCATAGACTTCTCGCTTGTAAACAAAACCAAGGCCGGAGGCAGCTTTACTCTGCCAACGGCGCAGGTGCAGCTGAATCCAAGCCCAAAGGATAGGTGGCTCTTTATAGCCACCGGGTCCAGCTTCACCGGAAACGCGTTCGTGTACGTGAATGGCGTGCAGGTGTGGAACGGCCCAAGCACGGGGTGCATGTACTCGCAGACCTCGCAGCGGATAGGAGGAGACTCGTTCAACGGGTTCGTATCAAACGTACAGTACTACAACAAGTCCCTCTCCCTGCAGGAAGTGGATGCGCTTTACCTAGACGGCATAGGAGCAGCACCTATTGCACCGTCCTACGTGATAGGCTGGTGGCCGCTGAACGGAAACGCCAATGACTATGGAGGGAACAACTTCAACCCTACAAGCGTGGTAAACACAATGTATTCAGGGACATGGACAACCACCTATACCGCACCGTGACGCGACGGAAGGAGCCATCTGCATCCCAGGGTGGCGGAGAACCATATCTTTTTCTGGGCTGCCAAAACCACAAAGTGCAGTTGAAAAAACGCAACGCCCAACATGCCTTAAATATCTGGCAATGCCACAGATGACATCACTGATGGTTGAAAATGACCACTTTGCCGCATGGCGGGGCTGATGCACAAGCGGAAGGAGCCACATCAGGCAGCCGAAGGCAGTATGGGCTGCGCGGGGTGCTGGGCTTGATCAGGAGGGAAGAGGGGGGAGGGGAGAATCATGCGAAAACAGGGGGGCGGAAGCCCGTATCAATCAGAACCGCCAAGGTGCTTGCCCTTTCAGGAACCGCGGCGCTGGGTGTGGGAATGGGCATGGAGCTGGCTTCAGGGTCGCCAAACGTGCTCTACAACCTTGTGGAGCTCATACTATCGCCGTCCGTAACCATGCCGTCCTTGGGTGCGGCTGCAGTGGTCGTAGGCGCCGACATGCTGGAGACCGCACTGGACATCGCATGCGGCAAATATGTGCTAGATAGGATAAGGAGGTGGAAGGCTGCAGGGCAAAATGGAAGCGGTGCGCAATGATATGGATGTGAAACAGAAAACAGAGCAGGTAATCAGCTACCTAAGGGAGGAGTTAGGAAGATTCCTGCGGAAGGACGCGCGGCCTAACATCAAGGACGAAATATCCGCACTTCTTAGGAACGATGATTTCATCAGGGCCGTGGAGATCGTTGAGACGGTTCTGCCACCGACATACAACATACACACCATGTACTACCTAGTGACAGCCAAGGATGAAACGCGTGGAAGAAAAATAATGATACCGCTCGAGAACGTGGGCCCGTACTCTGCGATAGGAGTGGGGGGCGCGGCCTTGTCTTACATGATGAACTTGCCGCAGGACCTCGCGTATCCGCTGTTCCTTGGGATATTTGCTGGCGCATATGCCATAGCGCCGCTGGAGTGGCTCATGATAAAGGACCACAAGCAAAAGCTGCAGGACTGCAAGGACGGGAAAGCGCGTGGCGAG
Organism: Microcaldota archaeon; assembly: GCA_021807115.1. Classification (GTDB taxonomy): domain Archaea; phylum Micrarchaeota; class Micrarchaeia; order Micrarchaeales; family Micrarchaeaceae; genus JAJZYD01. The sequence goes on along the minus strand of JAKAPJ010000024.1, from coordinate 4,693 downwards.
GCTGATAACTGGGGCGGCGGGAAGAGGCGGGGACGCCTAGGCAGGATATCCGACTGGTACATTGCATTTTCGAACAAGATGATGGCTAGCGAGAAGAGCATAGAGGATATGGGATGGAGCACAGTAACGAAGGCTGGTTATTACCTTACGCAGGGGCAGGTGCTTGCATATTCCGTAATATCCTTCCTGGCCACATATGCTTTACTCAAATAGCATGCGAATGCGCATTGCGAAGCGCCGCTGACGTGCCAGGTCAGTCGGCACCTTTCGACTTCTTCATAGTGCGGCTCAGCTTCGCCGCTGCCTGCTCTGCCATCCCCAGCACATCCTCTGTAGTTTTCGCGCCGAGTGCCATGCTCAGGGTCCTTTTCAGGGATTTGCCCTCAGAAAGGTACACTGCGGTGAACAGTGCTGATCCCACGATGTAAGCGTCGCCCCTGTTTTTCACACCGTCAGACGCCCATGCAATGACATCCTTTACATGGCTGGAGACCTCACCGCGCTTGCCGTCGTCGTACCTGGTTATCATCTCATTGAGTTGGCTGGGCATGGAGTTGTTGTCGAACGCCTCGCCCAGTGGCCTGCGCTCATAGCCGTTAAGCCTGTCCACCAGTCCAAAGCCGGCATTTCGGAGAACCACGTCCTGGAAGAATGCCGCCAACCCTTCCACGGCCACAATGTTCCCCCTATCGTTTATGTCTTTCATGTTCTCAGACTGCAGTGCGTGCGCACTCTCGTGTGCCATGGTCCACAACAGCATTGGACCCATCATGCCCCCGGGCAATTCCCCCTGGCCGTGAGGCTGGCTAGGGCCAGCTCCGATGTGCCTTTCCCACTTGTCGGCCTCTGCTTTTACCCCAGGCAGATAAATGAATATACATCCGTCATACCCCTCGGCTCCCTTTGATGAAAAGAACGGATGCCCCGAATGCTTCCCGAAATCCCTCTTCTGTATGAATTCCGGATTTCCCCACGTACGGAGCGGTCTGTCAGAGACTATAACCTTGTACCTGCCCTTTAGCGGCATGCCAACATTCGAGTATAGTTCCGTGAGGGTACCGAGCATTTCTGTGGCCACGGCCTCGTACTCGGCGCATTCGCCAGACCTGTCCGCGCCAACCACATCTATTCCTGCTATGCCTGCCAAATCTCTTACCGCACCTGCCTCCTCCGCAAGCTGTCCCATCCTGACATATATCTTCGCAGGCACTTCGAGACTGTTGGCCAATTCCACTCGCCCTTGTCTGTACTTATATAGATGCAGTGATATTTACGTCTATTGAATTGAGCAACTTGGGGCGGGCCGTTGTACAGTCTCTCGCCGTGGATGGCTTATTTCCTTAGGTTTGCCCGCACCATGCCGTGGAATTCGCTGCGCAGAATGTCCCTTAGTGTTGGGGCAGGGTTGTCAACTAGAAGTTTTTGCTGCCTGCCGATGTCCACTATGAACCCCTGGGCTGTACCGTAATCGAACAGGTGCAGATATCCATTGCGCGGGTACATGGATGCTTCATGGTGCCAAGATCCACCGCATCCTCCTGTCATAAAATATATACGGTTGAATACCATGCGCTCTATCTGTGGGGATTTTCCGCCGCTTATGGCGTATCCTTTATCCCCCTTGGGGTTGAAATAGTGATCAGGATATTCCTTGAAGTCGTGCTTGAGGATTGCACGCACCATCTTAGCCTCTGCCCTTGTGAGGGGCACCCATCCCGAGGAGAACTGGCCTGATGCTAGAGCGTTTTTCTCCAGCTTCATCCTTTCCTCTTCGTCCAGATGTGTCTTTGTGCCGAACAGCGTGAATATATTTTCGACGTTTTTCCTGTATGCGTGCATTAAGATTCTGATTTGTGTTTGATGTTGGATTGATATTTAAGGTTATCTGGGCGCATATTCCGCCGGGCCGTCTGCCGTGGTCCCATCACTATGCAGAAATGATATGGGCCAACTGCTATCCTTTTTGTGACCTTCAACCAGCCGAATATTGATGCGTATTCTGAGGCAGACATGCGTATTTTAGGAGGTGGACCGATATCCGCAGGTGCGCTCTTCTTCCAGTCCACTATTATGACTTTGCCCCCTGGTTTGAGTATCCTGTGCGCTTCCTTGGCGGCGGCATGCCTGTCCTCCATGTCATGGAGGGAATTCGCGAAGACAACTGCATCGATTGTGCTGCTGCGTATTGATGTGGACGACGCATCCTGGTTAAGCAGGACAAGCTTAGAAGGGCCGATACGTTCGCTGTGCATCCTTTTGCGGAGGGCGTCGAGCAACTCCATGCTGGAGTCTACGCAGTACACAGTGTCGGCGCACGTTGCAAGCGCTTTTGAATAGAAGCCCGGGCCGCAGCCCATGTCCGCGGCGGCAGCTACATGCCCTATCGCGTGCGGCATGAATGCCGCGGGGTTCTCGACCCTTATGCGCTCGGGCCTGAGCAGGTGGGCCGCTGCGAATTTTCCATTGTGGTGGTGCATATGCGTATTTGCCATGCAACAGATAAATAAGTTAGTCGGCAAACCGCGTACGCGTGCTTCCTGGCTTCGGGACATTGGTCCGAAAGCGGCTAGTAGGCTTAGCCTTTTTTAGTGTTGATGTTCAGGACAGAGTATATAGGACACCATGCCATCGCAGCAGTAACTATGAGTATAATTCCAAGCAGCATGCTTATGATGCCTATTAGGCTCTGGTAGTACAGTGCCCCTACTACCAGAAAGATCACGCCAACTATTATCCGCGCCAGTTGGTCTTTTTCCCCTACATTCTTGCCTATTGAACTTTTTTTGTTGGATTTCATCTGCACACCTCTTGGTATTTGACTCCGCGTGGCCAGAGTTTCGCATTATTTAGACATACGTACTCCTGTATTTAAGGCGTCAGCTATCACAAACAATAGCACATGTCAGCTGCCGGAACGGTTACTCGCGCAGGAGGCTAATTATTAGCCTGTGACCCGCGATGACGGCCAATATGGCGTTTGGTGCGGCAAGGGGGCATTGCGGCCAGCGCCGTGATTACGGCTGCCGGGCCGTTTGCGGCAGTTATGCCGCCGTGCACTATCCTGCCCTTAGTCTTCGCCTCCATGCTAAACGCTCATTCTTTTCTTATCGCAACGCTCTTTACCTGAACCGGGCTGCCATTCCTGAGGAACTTCAGCGCGACCTCGAGCGAGTTGAACGGCGCGGTGCTTTGGTCGCGCAGCAGCCCTGCGAAGCCCCTCTGGCCGTGCGCCGCGCCCCAATCTGCCATGTTGACGGCAATATTGAACTGCTCCTGCAGGTTGAGGCACTCCATGTACTGCGGCCCGTCTATCTGGAGACCAAGCTTCTTTCTGGATTTCCGCACATCAAGTGCATTGGTGAACTCCACAGGAGTGTCTGTGCCCGGCCACTTCCTGGCTATCGTCTGTATAGCGACCTCCTCTGCTCCTATTTCCCTGCCGAACCTCTCAAGCAGACCCAGCAGGCCATTCTCGTTGCCCTTCATTGCCTTGTTGAACTTGTCCCCTCCCTCCAGCGAATCTATGTATAGGATGCGCCTGCCGCTGTAGTCCCTTCCGAGCGCGCCTATTGCGGCGCCGTGCACTTTGAAGTTCTCAATCTTTGCTCCGACTTGGGTGCCTGCCACCGAGAAGTTGACCATCACGACAGCAGGGTCTGCGGCGTAGCCGAAGGCGCCCCAGCTATTCACGCCGTACGGCATGAACGTGCAACATGCCGTCGCCGCGCTGTCTATGTTGAATATGTTGCCCTTGTCTTTTACAGTGTACGCCACTATCGCAGGGCCGGAGGATATGCTGCCTCTCAGTACCGCGTCGTCAACCATGGTGAGGATGGACTCGAATGCCGCACGCTCCCTGCCCTCCGGAAGCCTTTCAGCAGCGTTCCTGAATATGGACGCGACGGACTCGTAGTCCTTGAGCTGGTGGGCGGCAATCAACTCCTTGAGTACCGGCTGCCTCATGCCGTGCCAGGCGTTCCTTGCTATGTTGGCATTTGTGTCGCCCACATACGACTTGAGCTGTGCGAACATCCTATCCCCCAGCGCCTTATCGCGTATTGAGCCGTTTATCCCGTACGTGAGCAGCTCCTCGGCCTGATGCTTGGTAATCGGGCTGGAGTGGAAGCCTTCCAGGGGGAGCGTGCCTAGCACCCTCGTGGTACGGTTTGCAATGTCGACATTGAACCCCTCAAGGTTTGCCGCGGCGCTTGGCCTGAAAATTAGGTCATATATGGATGCTGCCTCTTGCACCGACATGCTACGCACTCTGGACCTGAAATCGTCTATATCCTTTGCGGCCAGCATGTTGCGCCACGCCTCTGGGATCATCGCACCCGCCGCCATCTTCGCAAGCTCCTCACGGACCCTTTCCGGACCCGCCCTCCTGTATGCGAACCTGTTGATGTTGTCGGAGACAATCGAAAGGTAGTTTATCTTGTTCGCCGCAGACCAGAAGTTCGCGGCTTCGGCGAGGGACAGCTTCTCCCTGGCGGTGAGCAGGTCAGAGGGTATGGCGTTCGCGGCAAGCACCCTGTCGAGCGCGGACTGCGCCTCTTTTGGATCAGACATTATGGCCTTTATGACCTCGTTCTTCTTTGCGGAGGTTTCCTTCCCGAACATCTTGTACGCTGATGCGACTACGTACCTATCTATGTCGAGATCACCTCTTTTCATACTCTGCGCTGCCTTGGCG
>JAKAPJ010000023.1 GCA_021807115.1 Microcaldota archaeon | reverse complement strand
TCTGGCACGGGCAGCGAAGAGAACGTAAACGCCAACGCCAAGAGGCTTCTGGAGATCATAACCGGCAGGAAACCGGTAAGCGCGCTTTCGAAGAAGAGGAACCCGGCGTTCAAGATATCGAAGGGCCAGAGGATAGGCGCGTTCGTCACCGTCAGGGGGCCAGGTATAAAGCCGCTGGCGAAGAGGCTTTTCGACGCCGTGGAAAACAGGGTCAAGGACAGCTCCATAACCAACAACAGCATCAGCTTCGGCATAAGGGAGTACATAGACATAAGCGGGGTGAAGTACGATCCGAAGATAGGGATGCTTGGCATGAACGTTAACCTGTCGCTCAAGAGGAAGGGCGCTAGGGTCGAGCTCAGGAAGAGGAGGAACTCCAGGGCTGCCCAGAAGCACAGGATAGTGCTTAAGGCCGAGATAAAGGACTTCCTGAAAAAGGAGTTCGATGTCGAGACCCTAGAGTAAACGATGGCAAGTGATATGTGATGAAGGTAAGATTGGAGGAAAAGTTCCGTGGCAAGGGTACAAGGCGGTGCAAGCTGTGCGGCAACGCCAGGGCACTCATCAGGTCCCACCACCTTTACATATGCAGAAGGTGCTTCAGGGAGGTCGCTAGGGACCTTGGTTTCAAAAAATATGGCTGATGTTTATGGTAGACAGAGTTGCTGATGCGATAAATGTGATAAAGACCCACGAGCACGTGGGCAGGGAGGAGTGCGTGGTGGATTCCACAAACCTCACCAAGGCCATACTGGACGTAATGAAGAGGGAGTCCTACGTGAAGGGCTACGAGGAATTTACCGAGGGCAAGGCCCGCAAGCTCAGGGTGCAGCTATCCAACAAGATAAACGACATAGGCGTAATCAAGCCAAGGCATGCCGTCAAGGCCAATGAGATACAGGGATATGAGATGCAGTATATACCAAGCAGGGACTTTGGCATGCTGATAATATCGACATCGCAGGGGCTGCTGACCAACAAGGAGGCTAAGGTCAAGGACATTGGCGGCAGGCTTGTGGCGTACGTGTATTAGCCCATAAAACAATATTGAGTGCGGAAAATGGAGATTGAAATCCCAAGCGGCGTGCAGGTGGACATAAATGGGGATGTGGTCACTGTCAAGGGCAGCCTGGGCACGAACACAAGGAGATTCAACGACGCGCTGGTAAGCGTGGCCAAGGAAGGGGGCAAGGTTGTTATAAAGCCTGCCGCGCACAAGGTGCTCAAGAGGAAGGCAGCGACCACTGAGATAGCGTTTGCCAAGGAGATAAGGAACGACATTGCAGGGGTGGGCACGTACTACGAAAAGAACATGCAGGTGGTTTTCGCACACTTCCCTGCCAGCGTGGAGGTGAAGGGCGGCACCGTGCTCATAAAGAACCTCATAGGGGAAAGGGCACCGAGGGTGGCGAAGACAGTGGGCGGCACCAAGGTAGAGGTAAAGGGCAATAACATTAGGCTGTACGGCACAAGCCTGGACGACGTCTCCCAGACCGCGGCCAACATGAGGGCCGCATGCAGGATACGGAGGAAGGACAGCAGGGTATTCCAGGACGGAGTTTACTTCGCCGTAGAATAAAGGTGTGGCAATGACGATGAAAAAGAAATCCCATCCGAACTTCAATGTGCCAAACTTCGGCGCAAAGAACCGCTCTCGCGTTAAGGAGAGATGGAGGAAGCAGCGCGGGGTGGACAGCAAGAAAAGGGTCAAGAAGAGGTTCGCAGGCGCAGAACCGACAATAGGGTACCGCAACCCGGAGCAACTGCGCGGGCTGCGCGGGAACGGCAGAAGGGCGGTGCTGGTAGCCAACCTCGCCCAGCTCAAGGAATTCATGAGCAGCGGGGAGGCGCAGAATTGCGACATAACGCTCGCATCCGCCCTCTCGAGGCGGAAAAAAGCGGAGATCACGGCCGTTGCAAGGCAGAACAGCATTCGTGTGACAAACGGTGCCTGAAATGAGCATAAAACTTACAAAAAGGATTGCGGCCGACATCCTCGGCAGGGGCGTAAGCAGCATCAAGATAGTGGAAAAGGGCAGGCCTGACGCCGAAAAGGCAATAACGAGGGAGGACGTGAAGACACTCATAAAGGACGGGAACGTATACGCGGTCGTTGAGAAGCACAATATCAGCGTCTACTCAAAGATACTGAAGAAGAAAAGGTCGCAGGGCAGGCGCAGGGGATCCGGAAGGAGGAAGGGCACCAAGAACGCAAGGATGAGCATTGGCCTGGAGTACAAAAGGAAGGTGCGGGGCCAACGCAGGGTGCTGGCTGCGCTGAAAAGGGACAAGGTAATATCAAATGAGCTGTTCAAGGACTTCTACAAGCTTGTGAGGGGTGGCACTTTCGCCAACAAGGCCTCGCTGCTGGGGCACATACGTAGCACCGGCATAAGCATAAGCGACGAGAGGTTCGAGCAGCTAAAGCACATGTGATTGCTTATGATGCACAGAGCAATAAAGAGGAGGAGGCGCGATTCTCTCACTAACTACAAGAAGAGGATTGCCCTTCTCAAGAGCGGCCTGACTAGGCTTGTTGTCAGGAAGACAAACAGGAGCGTACTTGTACAGCTGGTCAACTATGACCCGGCGGGAGACAAGGTGCTCACAACTGCAAAATCGGATGAGCTGTCGAAATACAACTGGCCGCCTAGGAGGAATATGCCCACGGCGTACCTTACTGGAATGCTTGCGGCGAAGAAGGCGAAGAAGCTCAATGTGGGCGAGGCCGTACTTGACATAGGGCTGTACAAGCCGGTCAAGTCATCAGTCATATTCTCAGCCGCCAAGGGTGCGGTTGACGGCGGCATGAAGGTGCTCAGCGGCATAGAGCTCGACATGGGGAGGGCAAGCGGGCAGCACATAGCGGGCTACGCAAAGGCGCTCAGGCAGGACGAGAAGGCCTACGGCAGGCAGTTCGCAGGCTACCTGGAAAAGAAGGTGGAACCAGAGAAGCTGCCGGAGCTGTTTGAGGCCGTAAAGAGGAAGATTTCAAGCGAGTGATTTGTTGAAGATACAATATAGGGAGCGTAGGGACAGGAGGGACGAGGGGCCCGTGTTCAACATAAACGCATGGGAGCCAAAGACTGCGATAGGCAAGAAGGTCAAGTCTGGGGAGATAACATCCATAGAGCAGGTCTTCCACGAGGGCAAGAGGATAGAGGAGATGGAGATAGTGGACGCCCTGGTGCCTAACCTGAAGAGCGAGGTAATAGAGATAATTAGCGTGCAGAGGATGACAAAGAACAACAGGAAGGCCAAGTATCGCGCAACGGTCATAGTTGGCGATGGGAAGGGCCATGTGGGCATCGGCGCGGGCAAGGACGTCGAGGTTAAGGCCGCAATAGACGCAGGCACAAGGAACGCCAAGGTAAACATAATGCCTATAGTCATGGGCTGCGGATCGTGGCAGTGCGCCTGCGGTACGGAGCATAGCCTGCCGCTTGTTGCAAAGGGCAAGTGCGGCAGCGTGGAAGTAATACTCAAGCCCGCCCCGAGGGGGCTGGGCGTGGTGGCAAGCGAGCCGATAAAGAAGATGCTGGAGCTGGGCGGCATAAAGGACCTTTGGAGCTTCTCAAGGGGAAGGACAAGGACCAAGTACAACGTACTGATGGCGACCTACAACGCGCTGTTCAACATAGAGGGCATGAAGAACATATCCCAAGTGCAGGCAGGGGCAAAGGCCTGATGTACGCGTATGCAACGCATATCTACTTCTCAAGAATGCGGTCGATGCTGCGCATAACGTCCCTGAACACGCTATCAACGGGGCGGCCCGCATCTATTTCACACCACCCCTTTTTCCCGTATTTGGATGCTAGCATGACATAGCCCTCGCTCACCCGTTCCTGTATGGGGTTGTACTCAAGCCTGTCTAATTTCAGCATCCTCTGCTTCCTGCGCTTGTATGCGGTCTTTGGGGAGAGACGAAACCACAGTGTGAGATCAGGTACCGGGAATACGCTGTTCATGCCGATCAGCCACTTCGTATCCAGCCCCAGGGCGTGCCCGTACGCCACAGTCGACCAGAAATACCTATCAGTAAGCACAACCGCGCCGCGCTCGAGGGCAGGCATTATGACTTTTTCAACGTGATCGGACCTGTCGGCGGTGAACAGTATCTGGAGGGTCATGTTGTTGAGCGCCGGGGTGCCGCTGGCTATCTCGCTCTTTATCCTGTTGCCCAGGGCGCCGTCAGTTGGCTCTGCGGTTAGAACGCAGTCCACACCGCGCTTGGACAGTGCGGCATGCACTTTGCGCGCCATCAGGCTCTTTCCGGAGCCGTCTATACCTTCGAAGGCTATAAGCATTTGGGGTCACCTCTGGGCTAACGCTTTAATACGTATCATGGCGCGGGAGCGCGCCTTGGGCGCTAGACGGCGTTGGTATGCATGAACTTTATGTTTGCCTCTATGCGCTCCTTTGTGTGCGCTATGGTCTTCTCTATGTCATCCCTCATGTTTGCGGGATTAGAGAAAAACGCGGCTACGTCTGCCTGTAGCTTCTGGTCGCGCACGCCGTCCATGTTCTCGACAAAGGCATCGAGCATGTGCCCCCCGCTGCTGTACTTCCGCATGAGGGACTGCCAGTTCGTCTTGGACCATTCCCATACGACCTCCTTGCCGCCCGGCACTGATGCCGCGTATACGGGTATTATGTACGAATCCTGCAGCCGCACGTCCTTCGACGCGGAGAATTCCAGCGCCTGGGACACGAGGCCGAGGTCCTTGAAGCTGCCTATTGCTGCAAGCAGCCTCAACTTTTCGTCAGGCCGCGCCTCCTTCCTATAAAGCTCAACGAACTTGTCGTATGTCCTCTGGTCGCCGTTCCATGCGACTATGGAATAGATGGCACGGCGTATGTTGATGTTTATGTCGCCCTTCCCTGCCGTGAAGTCGGAGAACATCTGCTGCGCCTTGGCCACCGTGGCGCTGTCGCCTGCAATCCCCAAGCTCGCTATTGCAGTGGACCTAAGCATTGTGTCGGTGCTGCGCTCACCGGGCCGTTCGTCCCAGCCCAGCCTCTTGAGCACACCGGAATGGAAGTCTATAACCGCATCCCTGGCCTTTGCCTCGTTTGGCGTGCCGCGCGTCATGTCGTGCAGCCAATTCAGGTGCGATGACACACCCGCATTTACCGGGTAGCCCACATCCATGCAGTATGCGCTCACGAATTTCAGGTAATCCTCCATCTTTGTCCTTCCGGATCTTGCCAGCGCGAACAGGTCGCCCTCCACGCCCCACGCGTCCATGCTGTCCATCTTCTTGTCCCTTATCATCTCGCCTAGCTTTTCTAGTATATCCGGCGAGTATTGGACCCGGTACAGGCCCTTCTGCCCGATGTTAAGCTTAATCCAGTCAGAGGGATCCTTTATCTCGATTTCCTGCTTGTCCATAAGAGTGCGCGTGCTGCCGCCGGCCGTGGCATAGTGCATGCCAACAAGCCACTCCCCGCTCTCGTTTGATGCCAGTGTGAAGCGCTGCTGCCTGAGCCTGAAGCCGTCCTTGGTTTTTGATACCTCTATAATCGGATAGCCCGGTTTGGTGATCCAGTCCTCCATCAGCTTTGTGACAGGGATATTCTTGCCTTCCTTCTCAGCCGCCTCCTGTATAGCGGACCACAGGTCGCTCTTGCTCGCATTGCCGTAGGAATGCTTCTTTAGGTATATCTGCAGGCCCTTCCTGAATATGTCCTCGCCCACAAAGTCCTCCAGCATGTACAATACGCTGCCGCCCTTCTGGTAGCTTATCTCGTCGAAAAGCCCGTCAATCTGCCCGGGGCTGCTCACGTGCACGCTTATTGGATGTGTGGACTTGAGCGCATCTGCACTGAATGCAGGCGCTATTACCTGGTTCACATACTGCAGCCCTATCTCCCACTTGGGTATTATCTTGTCGACCATCTTGTACCCCATGAACGTGGCGAAGCTCTCGTTCAGCCACAGGTCGTCCCACCATTTCATGGTGACCAGGTCGCCGAACCACTGGTGCGCCAGCTCGTGCGATATCGTCTCTGCGATCCTCTGCTTGTTCGCCAGCGCGGTCTTGTCATCGCAAAGTAGCGCATTCTCCCTGAATGTGATGGCCCCCCAGTTTTCCATGGCGCCGGCGGCGAAATCGGGGACTGCTATAAGGTCCAGCTTTGGCATCTGGAACTTTATATCGAAATAGTCTTCGTACGCCCTTACCAGTTCCTTTGCGTACTGCATGGGCAGAGCGGCGAGGTGCAACTTGCCCGGAGCGGCCACCACCCTGATCTTCAGCCCGCCGAGGGAGTCTTCGATTGATTCAAACTCGCCTACCCCTAGATAGAGCAGGTATGTTGACATCTTCGGGCTCTCCTCGAACGTCACGACCTTCTTGCCGTTTCCAGCGTCGCGCTCCTCCTTTACGGTCATGTTGGAGATGGCTTCCATCTTTTTGTCTATTATGAGGGAAACGTTGAACTTGGCCTTAAGCTCAGGCTCGTCAAGGCACGGGAATGCGGCCCTTGCATCCGCGGCCTCGAACTGGGTGCTCAGCAGATTGCCCGTCTTGCCATTGTTGGTGTACTCGCTCCTGTAGAAGCCATACATGCCGTCGTTGTGAACCCCGGTGAACTCTACTTTTATCTCAACGGGCCCGCTTACCGCTGTCTTGAGCGTTAGCTCAGCGGTCTGCTCTTTTGCGTCGATTTTGACTTCCGCCTGCTGTTCGCCGTCTGCGGTCTTAACGACCACCTTGCCTATGTCGAGCTCCTTGGCGTTGAGCATTATGGTTGTGGTGGGAGAGCGTATGTCGGCCTTTATGGTCTCATCGCCCTTGAACTTGAACGTGGAGAAGTCCGGTTCGAAAACTATGGAGTATTCCTTGGGTTTTACATTCTCGCCAAGCGTCGTGTGCGAAGGCGCATCGTCCTTTCTAGCCATCTCCCTTACCCCCTTAACAAGCGATGTCGGCTGCTCTGAGCCGTTCTTATCTTCCGAAACGCTTTTGTTGCTCTCAGGCATCAGAACTTACCCCCTTCCGGGCACACAGTACCCGGCTGTCTTGGGTAACCCTCTGTTTCACATATATATAAACGTTCTTTTTATGTTCGTCGGGCAGTGAGACTGCGCGTATGTGGCGGTGGGGCGTGGAGGGTATGCTCAGATGGCATTTTCCCACGTCTTTGCAGCTTTCGTATCTATCACCACGGTCTTCGTGTTTGTGAACTCCTCTATGCTATAGCCTATGCCTTCCCTTCCCAGCCCACTTTCCTTCACGCCGCCGAATGGGAATATGCCGACCCCGTGGGCGGGGAAGTTGTTAACGGTTACCTCGCCGACCTCAAGCCGCTTTGCAACCTTCCACGCATGGTTTATGTTGTCGGTGAACACACACGAGTCTAGACCGTACTCGGATTTATTCGCGAGATCTATGGCATCGTCTATATCTTCGAAGACGTGGACGGCCACAACTGGACCGAACGTCTCCTCCCACATTATCTTCGCCTCCTCCGGGACCCTAGTTAGCAGTGTGGGCTCGAAGAAGTTGCCTTTGGGCTTGCCTCCGCACTCCACCTTGGCCCCACTCCTGACCGCGTCGGCTACGAGCATGGCAACGCGCTCGGCGGCCTTTGAATCTATCAGGGGCCCGACCCTTGTGGACTTATCACGCGGATCCCCCAACTTCCATGCGGATATGCCTGCCTTGAGCTCCTTTATGAGGCGGGGGGCGATTTTTGACTGTACCAATACCCTGCTTATCGCATCGCAGCGCTGCCCAGCATTCTTGAGGGATCCTGCCAACACTTTCTCCGCGACCTCCTTAGGGTCAACATCGTCCAGAACTATGGCTGACGCCTTGCCGCCAAGCTCCAGATGTATCTTCTTTATTCCCGAGGCGCGTGAAAGCTGTGTGCCAACGCTCGTGCTGCCCGTGAATGTTACCATGTCTATCAGCGGACTCTCTGCTATGTAACCGCCAAGCGCACCCCGGCCCGTTATCACACTTAGCGCCCCGGCAGGGATGCCAGCTGCAGCCATGATCTTGGTCATTAGCAGGGCTGGAAGAGGGTCTGCGCTCGGGGGCTTTACTATTACGGAGTTACCGGCCAACAGGGCAGGTATAGCTTTTGTGAACGTTATGAAAAGTGGATAGTTGAACGGGGATATGGCGAGAACCACGCCTACTGGTTCTCGTATTACCATGGCATATTTCCCGACATTTTCCTCCGCCCAGTCGCCCGGCACATAGTCGCCGAATATCTTCCTTGCCTCCTGTGACGTTAGCATAAGCCTATTCTTTGTTGCGTGGACCTCGCCCTCCGCATCGCCGATAGTCTTGCCGCCATTGATGACTATAGTATTTACGAAGTCCTCCTTGTATATTTCCAGCAGGTTTGCCGCATCCTGCATTACGTGGAGCCTCTTTATGGCAGGCATGCGCCTTATGGCGATCTTGCCCTTGTCCGCGGCGCCTACAACCTTGTTGGCGTCCTCTTCGGCCGCCATTGACACGCGAGCTATTACTGAGTCGTCTATGGGGCTATGTACGTCAAGGAACTTGCCCTCAGCAGGGAAGTACCATTCTCCGCCAGCGTACATCTTGAAGTTGGGTATCCCGTCCCTTCCCATTTCATATATGTCGCTGAAAAACTTATTTAGTTCAAGTTTCGTTTTCATGCGCTCGCCCCGCTTAATCTATGACTGGATAGAGCTAAAACTATTTCTGTACCGGCTGCGGCACTGTACGGGTATTGGTACCGTGTGCGCCCGGGCGCCTGAACGAGGGCATGTGGGCAGGATTTGCGCAGTTGCCGGATCTGCACGCGCACGGCCGGACAAAACAGCAGTATGATGGCGTGACTTAAAAACCGAAATAAAACCGAATTACCTGAAAGGCTATTTAAATTAATAAGGGAAAACACTAGACTATGACAAAAACCTGGGACACGAAGAACAAAATTTTGGACATGCTCCAGAAGAGGAAGATGACGCTTACTGACATATCAAAAGAGCTTGACCTTGCACCGTCAACCGTGAACCAGCACCTACAGGAACTGCTCCAGATTGGCGCAATAAGACAGGTGGAAAACCCTTTTATAATAAAGTGGAAGTACTACGAGCCCATGCCGGGCTTTAGGCAGATTGCGGTCAAGCGGCCCGCGCCGCTCATACATGCAGGGGTACTGAAATATGTCTCTGCTGCGGCCATCGTGGCCATAATAATAGCGGTTTTGTACGGGACGCTAGGTTCTGCGCCCCAGCAGTCGGCTGCACCGTCAATTGCAACCCCTAATGGAACAGTAGTGCAGCAGGCACTTGCGCCCGGCGCAGTACCGTCCGGCATGACATTGTTCAGTGTTTCGGATTCGCCCACCGTATCCAGCGTGGAGGCCGTGAACGTGACTGTGACAGGCATGTGGATACATGACGCAGCATCAGGGAAATGGCTCGTAGTGTTCAACGGCACCAAGAGGTTTGACCTGGTGCAGCTGAACAACATATCGCAGGTGCTGTCCGCGGCGAACCTCTCAGGAGGGAGCTACGACCAAATAAGGATGTACGTTTCTAACGTGACTGCCGTGATAAACAACCAGACGGTTGGCGTCTTTGTCCCAAGCAGCATGCTAAGGATGTACGGAAACTTCAACGTGTCCACAGGCGCCAACTCTAGCTCGTGGATAAATGTTGACATAAATCTGGACAGGTCACTGCACATAACCGGCAATGGCAAGGTGGTCATGCTCCCCGTGATATTAGTAAGGACGAACGCGGACGCCAGGCTGAATGTTACAAAGCACGGGATAGTGAAGGCGGAGGCGCAGGGGCGAACAGCCTCGGAGATTGATGCAGCTATGAACGCTAACGGGAACATGGGAGTGAACGGGAGCGCTGTGCCACCGGGTGCGACACTGGACGTGCTGCAATCAGGTAAGATAGTAGTAATGGGCCAGGAAGGCGCCCGTAATACCGTGGCGATACACATGCCTGGACGGATGATTTTTGTTACAAATGCCACCAACATCACTAACGCCACCGGGAATATAGAGTCCGACATATGGATAAATGGCGCAGGGACGGCAGTTGCGGGTGTGCCTGAAAGGTCGTTCTTCAGCTGCGAATACAGTGGCACTGCGAATCTGCTTTCGTGTACCTCAACAGACAACGCGTCCGGCGCTTTCGCTCAGGTGCTGCTCAACAACAGCGGCAAGATACTTATAGCGGGGGCGGGGGCGGGAAGGCGTACCATGATAGACGCAAACATAACAGTGAACGATGGCAATGTCTCCGGCTTTGACGACATAAGGACGAATGCGTCCTCGGCACCGGTAAGGTTCAATGTAAGTGAATGGGGTAAGAGGAATGTGACACCACATAGCAACCTGCCAGTAACATTCAATGCAAGTGCGGCGTATTGCACGTCGTCGAGCCAGTGCACCCTTGTACCTATAGCTTACTGCAGGAACGGGTTGCCACAGCAGAGCGCGTGTGTGGGCAGCTCTGGGCTACCGTATTACCGCAACTGGTACAATGGCACGGTACTTGCAGGAGGAGGTGCATTGACTGCGAACCAGGAAACCGCAGTTGCATCCAGTGCGCCCGAAGCTGTGCGCGCCTGCCCGCTCTTCATAGTGTATGACCCAATACACTGCACGTGCATAAGCAACGTGTGCACAGAGGTTGTGGGCAGGCTTGGCGATGGCGCTCAGGCGGGGGTACAGCCGGTCCCGGTAGGGGTAGACACGGCACAGGCCGCGAACACCTCTGCGGGTACGGTAGATGCAGGTGCCGTAGACCTTGGCACGGGCTAGTGCCAGGCAGCTACTTCCTTAGCACGAACCTTTCGTACAGTATCGCTGCTGCCAGCGCACCGGCAACCGGGCCTATCCAGTACACGTACCAGTTCGTAAGGAACAGTGAGGCGAGCATTGGCCCCATCGCCCTTGCGGGGTTCATGGCTGCGCCGGTGAATGGGCCTATGGCCAAAGCATCTACGACCACTGCCAGCCCGGCCCCGAAGCCCGCTATCTTTGGCGCCCTCTCGTCAACCAGAGTGCCGAATATCACGAAAACCAGTATGAATGTGGCTATCGCCTCCATTATTGTGCCCTGGGTAAGCCCTATGCCATTGCCGAGGGAGGGCGAACCGTAGTGCACGGCCAGGCCTGCAGATGCCGGGAATAGCCCATAGAGGAGGATGCCGGCAACGAAGGCACCCACAAGTTGCGACACTATGTACATGAGCGCATCCCTTGCGGATATCCTGCCGACTGCAAGCATGCCGAGGGTGACCGCTGGGTTTATGTGCCCGCCAGATATATTCATCGCGAAGGAGACTGCAAGGGCGAGCGCAAGGCCGTTCGCAAGGGCTATGACCAGCAGTGCCGGATAGGTAGGCGACAGGTACTGCGTCGCTATTACCGCCCCCGCCCCCGCAAATGTCAGGATGAACGTCCCGACCCCCTCAGCCATCGCACGATGGTGCGCGGGGTGCGTCTTTGGAATCCGTGTGTTAGCTCTTGCCATTTTTTCACCTTTTCTGTTGTAAGTAGCGATGTGGATGCAAAGGATTTAAAGCTTGGCTAGCCATGGAATCACACCATGAAAAGTATTAAATCCTTTAATATGCATATAATTTCTGCTCTCTGTATCCGCCCCCAGGCAGGGGCGGCGATTGCTTTTGGGCTGCTAATTATGGAGGACAAGATATCCGAAAACGCATTTGTTATGCCTGGCGACTGGCTTGGGGTGGAGGAGGAGTTCTCTTCCGCAGACAACACATTCGTGGACAGCGATGGCGCCATACGCGCCGCGATAATCGGGAACGTCCATATAGGAAACGGAAAGATAAGCGTGCGCAACCCCAATTGGGAGCGGCGGAAGGTGGAGAGGGGGATGCTGGTGCTTGGCACGGTAACCGATGACATGAAGTCTGTTGCATTCATAAAGCTGGATACCATAAGAATGAACGGTATTGAATACTTCGCGATAAAGGACGGCAAGATTGTCGCAGAGAGGCCAGGAGGGCCGAGGGGCAGGCCGTTCGGCAGGGACAGGGAAGGCGGCAGGCCGGAGCGACCGGCGCCGTCCGGAAAGCAGTGCGGAGTGGGCGATGTCATAATAGCAAAGGTGCTGTTCGACGATCCCGATGTCTACACGCTAGGTATCCGCGACAGGGAGGCGGGGGTGGTCTACTCCGAATGCCCGCTGTGCGGCACGCACATGGCAGTGGAGGGGCCAGGCATGCTCTCTTGCCCCGAGTGCAAGGACAGGGAGCCTAAGAAGGTGAGCGCCCTGTACGGCAAACCAGAAGAGATAAAAAGGCTTTTCGGCAAATGAATTCTGCTCAATCGAAATTGCGTGGTTTGATGAAAATAAACGTTATAAAGGACGAAAGCAACGAGCTCATGGTGGAATTTGACACTAGCGACTTCACGGTGCCGGATCTTATAGCCAGCCAGCTGCTGGAGAACGACGATGTGGAGTTCGCAGGGGTGGCGAAGGACCATCCAGAGGTGGGCAAGCCCCGGCTTGTAATAAAGACAGGGAAGAAAAAGGCAAAGGATGCGCTGCTCAAGGCCCTAGACCAGGTGGACGACACTTTTTCAGAGCTGAAGGCCAGCGTTTCGGGCAAGAAGTAGCGGTAAGTGCACTTCTGCGGGTTTTTGCTCGTGCGGCGCAGTGGATAACGACGGTCGCGGATTACGGTATTTATTAGTTTCTAGATAATAGTATATCGATTTGATGACTGGGGGAGGCTATGGACATACTGGACAGATTGCAGTGGAGTTCATAGTTGTCTATTCTTTCGTGCTTGTTATATTCCTGGTGTTTTTCGCGCTCATAGTGGCCCAGCGGGCCACGACGCTCAGCGCCCAGCAGTACGCGTCGCTGCAGCTTGTCGCCCAGAACGTTGCGGGGTACATAAACCAGGCGGTTGCGGCGGGCGACGGCTACAACGCAACCGTTGCGGTACCAGGCAGCATCGGCACCATATCCTACAATATAAACATATCGACCAGCGGCGTTGTGATAACGAGCATGAAGATCGGTTCTCAAACCCTCAGCGCATTCGCATTCAGCGGGGGCAGGGGGCTGCTCATAAACGGCACGGTTGCGGCAAGCCAAAGCGGCAACGGGATACTTACATACAGCCTGCCAGCATACACGGGATCCATAAAGCTCTACAACGCCCATGGCACAATATTCGTGGACCAGCAGCCGCCGTCGATAGGCAACCAGATAGGCTCGGTTGCAGTTACACAACAGTGGAGCACACCAACGGCGGGATTCAACGGAAACTTAGGGTATGTGGAGGCAGGTGAAGGGTTCAGCGTGCCGCAGAACACCATGACAATAGCCGGCTGGGTGGATGTAACGGGGTTTACCAACAACAATGGCGACCAGGAGTGGTGGACCAATGGGGCAGGGGCAGGCACCGTAGGTCTCCAGTCTTATCCGAACGTCTATCCTGGAGCTACGTCCACGGACCTTGTATTTTTCGCACACAACTCACTGAACCAAGGAGAGGGAGGATGTGGCGTGACGGCCAGCCTCAACACATGGTACTTCGTTACCGAAGTGGTACAGATGTGGAACCCTACAAATGCAATCCTGTATGTGAACGGCAACCCCACCTCCTGCACACCGAGCCTGGCTGAGCCTGGCACTGAAACGAGTTTCACGATTGGCGCGTACGCACTGGGAGACGGACCTGGCGGGGTGATGGACGGGTATGAGGCAGACGTACAGCTTTACAACACCTCGCTTACATCGCAGCAGGTTCAGCAACTTTACTATGAAGGGATAGGAGGAGCACCGATAAGCACGCATGCGCTGCTTGGGTGGTGGCCGCTTGGTGGCAATGCATTTGACTACTCTGGCAACGGCTACAGCGGAACCCCGAACACAGTATCGTACAACACCGTAATGCAGGCGCAGGTGCAGGGCTTGTCAATTTATGGTGGTGACTACCTTCCAGGCCGCCTGGTTGGGGTGGCAGCGTCTGCGGGGACACTCAATGGGAACTGGCTGCCAAGCAATTCAGAGGCCTTAACCCTTTCGGCAAGCGGGACGGGAACCATATTCCTGGTGGAGCCTGTGACAGATGGAGCGGTAAACATGACTGTGACGGGATTCAACGGCAACGGCACTACCCAAAACACGCTTGTGGGGTGGTGGCCGCTGAACGAGGGCTACGGCACGACTGCCCACGACCTGAGCGGGGGCGACAACCAAGGCGCGGCGCACAACACGATATGGCTCAACCTCACAAACGCCACAGACTTCGCCCCGGCGCGGCTTCCTGGGGCGGCAGGAGGGGCGGGAGGCAGCAACATATTGGACGGCTTTGTAAACATAACCCCCATAAACGCCTATAATAATCTGGTGCAGAACAACACGTTCACGGTTGTGGCATGGGTGAAAAACTATGGCTACCCTGGCCATTCAGAGGACATATTTGCCGGATTTGGTGGCGCCACGAACAATGGCTTCATACTGTATGACGGGCCTACAAGCATGTTGAAGGTAAATCAACTGTACCTCATGCCCCCGGCAGGCACGCCGCCCACGGGGTGGCTCGGAGAGGGCTGGAGCATGGTAACAGGAGAATATAATGGCCGTACGGGTATTGCTTCAGTCTTTATGAACAACACGCTCGCCCAATCTCAATACATTGGCACCACCACATTTTACAGCCCGGGCAATTTCATGATAGGCAATGGCCCGCCAGACTCTGGAGGGCAGGGGGGCTTCAACGGCCTGATCACGAACGTACAGCTATACAGCTCCCAACTTACGCCACAACAGATAGGCTATATGTACGATCAGGGTGCGACCGGCGCGCCGATACAGAACGATGGGCTCGTTGGATGGTGGCCCCTTGACGGAAACGCAAACGATTACAGCTACAACCACAACGATGGCGCAATATCCTATAACGTACTCTTCCCGAATACGCCATTCTACAACTATACCTCTTCCCAGCAGCAGCGCGGCATGTACTTCAATGGGAAGAACAGCTGGGTAGCGCTGTCAACCGCGCCCAACGTAATCGGCGGATTCACGCTCTCGGCGTGGGTGAAGATTGCGCCCAATGACAAAAACACGCAGGAGATATTCAACGACAACCAGATATTCCTCAGGGTTGAGGGGGCGAGCGAGAACTCCAACCGGGCGTTCGCGGCCTTCGTGCACCTGTCCGACGGCTCTGTGGAGCCCAGAGCGCAGAACAGCGCGCAGTATACCGCGCCGAACACATGGTATTTTGTGACGACCACCTGGGACCAGTCAACCTTGAAATTGTATGTTGACGGCAACATAACCGCCTCCTCGTCCAGGAGCGGCTCTCTCACACCAAACCTGGCAGAGGCTGACATAGGCAGGGGGGAGCAGGGAACGCCCGCGACGAACTACTTCAATGGGACCATAGCTGATGTCCAGATCTACAACAGCGTGCTGACCGCCCGGCAGATAATGCAGCTGTACTTGGCCGGGCTGCCGCCAAACGTAAGGGTGAACGCATCTGACTAGCTGCCGGAGCCTATGTGGGGCAGGGCGCATGAAGGCGCAGTTCTGGGCATTCGATGTCATATTCTCCATAGTCATATTTGCAGTAGCGATTACGGTGCTCGCATACACGTGGTACAGCGTGAATACTCAGCTGTCGCTTTCGCTGGGAAATGGCGCCACCATAGCAGACATACAGGATCAGGACCTTGCGCAACAGCTTATGTCTCCCGGCGTACCCGCCGACTGGCAGAGCGAGGTCAACGTATCTAACAATTCCACATGGGCCAACGTAAGCGTAGGGCTGTTGCAAACCGCGGGAACCGGTAACCTGGCCATGGGAAAGATATACGCACTTGAGGCCATGGCAAGCAAGAACTACCCTGCATCCAAGCTCCCGCTGGGCGTGGGCTACGACTATTACATACTGGTGGCGGGCAGCTCGATTAATCTGTCGATAGGCGAAAACCCTTACACCAACAACGGTCTGTCCGTGTACGTGCAGAAAAGGAGCGGTTTCGTAAACGGTCTGCCGGTGTCCATGGACATAATGATTTGGACTAAGAAGACTCTTGCGGTGAGCTGATTTGGAGGGACTTGCAACCAAGAACATGAAGGGCTTCATATTTACCGTAGATGCGATATTCTCGCTCATCGTAGCATCGGTAGCGGTTTCTATACTGCTCTATACTTACTACATCAGCCCGGTATCCTACCAGCAGTCGTCCTCAGAGGCCTACAGCCTCCTTACGAGCATGTCCCAGGCTACGATGATGCAGGTGGCGCAGGGCTCCGGCTATGCGGACTACGCAGTCCAGGGTTACCTGTCCAGGCAGGACACGTGGCCCCAGTACGGGGACAACTCCTCGCTGGCGTCCAGCAGCCCGGAATACGGGCCGCAGTATCCGAATCTCCTCTATGAGTTCGCTGCAGACAGCCAGATATTCCCCGCGCCTGTGGCCGCGGATGGACTTGTTGTTTTCACCACCTCATCTGAACTCTACGCCCTGAACGCCACAACAGGCAGCATCGTGCTCCAGACGCCACTGGGCGGTCCATACGTTAGCTCGCCCATGATTTACAACCATCTGATATACGTTGCAAACGCCCTTGACCTGATGGCAATAACAGAGAGCAACAGCCTTGTGTGGTCGACACCCAACATGGGAGGGGGGGAGGTTACTGGGCAAAACGGCATAATAACTGTGGCGGACGGGTTCGTGCAGGCGCGGGGACATCTTTATTACCCGCAAAACGGCACGCAGATACAGGTGCCGTTCCCCTCAACAGGCATAAACGGCGGGCTGCCCGCAGCATACTGGGACGGCGAGTTCGTGACGCTGCCAGATCCAGGCATATCTGGCTCAGACGCATTCCTGAACGGGTATACCATGAGCGGGAATTACCAGGTGCTGCGCAACTGGGGCGTTGACCTAGCCGTGGCCTCCCAAACCACACTGCCCTCGATAGGCAGCAACTTCATCGTGGCGGAAGCAGGCACGCAAGTTGAAGCAACTACGACAGGGGGCTCTTACCTATGGGAGAGGCTGCTGCCTGCGGCACTGAGGGGAGGGGCGGCGGACGTGGGAGGCAACCTCTATGTGGAGACGCAGAACGGGATATTCGGATTCGGCGGGGTATTGCCCAGCCCACAGCTGCTATCAGATGCGACCATAACCAACAAGGTGAATGTGACGCCTTCTGCCGCACAAAACCTGATATATTTCCTGCCGAACGGGCAGGAGCTGCGCGGATACAGTCTGGCGACCAGCAGCCTGCTGTGGAACGTCACGCTCCCGATAAAGGCTGTCACTACTGCAAGCTACGGCAACATCGCCCTTGCATACGGCAATGCATACGCGGCGGCGGGGAACACGCTCTTCGCCCTGGGCATGTGCAAGGCTGATCCGTACGACAGTGTGCTGCACGCAGTGGCAACCATGTATCTTAACGGCAATGGCGCATGCGCAAACATGATACTGAACAGCAGCTATCAATCGGAAAATTTTGGGATTTTCATAAACAACCAATATGCGCCCTCGTTGAGCGCCGCGCAATTCAGCGCCACCCCCAACTCAAACAGCGTGATAAATGTCACGGAGTCCAACAGTCTGGACTTGACAGGCCCCATTACAATAGAGATGTGGATAGATCCGGTGTCAATGCCTCAGGCAGGCACCGGCGAGTACCTGGTGGACAAGGCAGGGGCATACGCACTGTTCATCACATCTAGCAACACCATTCAACTGTCGGATACGCAGGGGCACTACGCACATACCCCGAACTCTGCACCGATATCAACTGGCAGCTGGATAAATGTTGTTGCTACATTTTCCACAGAGGCAGGAAATGCGCTTAGCTCCAACACCGCAATATACATAAATGGTGCGCCGCAGCCTCTGACATCCACTGGCAACTGGATGCCTATATCAACTATGGGGAACCCGCTGTTTCTCGGCGGGACAACGGGAATGGGGAGGCAGCCATTCAACGGGCTTATGGCTGACGTGCAGCTATACGGCACAGGACTTAGCGCAAACCAGGTGGAGCAGATATACCTGGAGGGCCAAGCAGGCCCACCGCTGCAGAATTCAGGACTTGTGGGGTGGTGGCCGCTGGAGGGAGATACGAACGATTACAGCGGCAATGCGCACACGGGCTTTCCTAGGAACATAGCGTATGCGCCAGGATATTTCGTCCCGCCCGCGCTAAACAACGCATTTGAGGTAAGCAGGGCGTCGGTGCCAATGGAAATAGACGTTGGGAATTCACAGGGACAGTACAATGTTAGTGTGGTAGTGTGGAGGTGATCGTGTGATGGGACGTATGGGTAGCGGCGGGCGGAGCAGGAAGGGCGTCCTGCTGACCCTTTTCATGATAATACTTTTCATTCTCATGATGGCAGAGATAATAACGTATGTAACGCTCAGCACAAACTACGACTCGATAGCGGCATCCGGCGCGCAGGAGCTTGGGGAAGCCGCCACAAAGACGGCTCTGGCGGCGGGGGCGCGGAATTTCCTGCACGAGGGGCTGCTTTCAGCCGATGGTGCGCTGCTGGGCTACGAGTCAAATCCGGTCCTTCTTACTGTGGGCGGCAACATCGTGGTGCGCAGCAGGGACATAAACAGCACGGCGTATTTCCTCAGATCCCTGCTCTACAACGGTACCGTATACGGAGTTAACATGAGCAAGTACATGGGTACTGCGACGCTTGCAAGCTACATTAACTATTCTATCGTGCAGGCCAGGCAGCAGGGGGTAAACCTTACAATAACAAATAGCACCATAGCAGTATACCAAGCAGATCCATTCAGCATAAATGCGACATACTCGGCGCTGTACACTAGTACGAGCGCAAGCGGCACATTCGTATACCCTGTTTCGGTGACAACGGGCATTACGCTGAATGGCACGACTGACCCGATAGGGATTATGGACGGGAATGCGCAGCCAATATCAGGGCAGGCTTCGTATCCCGTGGCGGTCAAGATAGGGGGCCAGGGCGCGCTGAGCGGCTCCACGTCGCAGTTCATGTTCCTGAGATCGGAA
>JAKAPJ010000022.1 GCA_021807115.1 Microcaldota archaeon | reverse complement strand
GACGCGCTCAGGAGCAAGCTGCTGCGGCTGCAGAGGAAAGAGATGAAGGTCGTGGACGTTGTGTACAACTTCCACAGGCGCATGAGTTACAGAATTATTTTGCTTGTAGGATTTCTACAGAGCCGATAAATCATTTTGCTTGCAGAAGCCTGACCCTCTGGCGCATAGACTCTATATCGTTCTTCCTAACCCCGTCAATTATCTTGTCTATCCCCAGGATAAACGCCCTTGTCTGCGCCATAACGCCTTCTGCGTCTATGTTTATCTCCGCGGTGTAATACTGCGCCTCTATCCTGTCCGACTTCGAGGCGCGCAACTCGTCTATAATCTCCCCCGGCACCCGCTGTGCAAAGAGGTACTCGAACAGCGCAATGGTGCACTCGTGGTTCTCGCATTTTATGCCGATTTTGGAAAAAAGCGCATAAACTGCAAAATACCTGGCATAGTAGCCTGCAGAAACAAACCAATCCGTTATTCCGGCCCTTGCCGTTACCTCCATGGTTCTGGTTGCGGTCTTCGATTTCTCCAAATACGCCTTCGCGAGATTCTCCGACGGGTCCACAAGCGCTATGCCACTGCCGGCCTTGAGGCACCATTTCAGCTTCTTGGCAAGTTCGCTATCTTGCGGCATAGTAATCCCACACCATGGCGCAGAATCTGTCTGCGCCGCTGAGCACTATGTGCCTCTTCATGGCCTCCTTCACCAACGGGTCGTTGGCCCTCAATCCCGCCATGAACCCCTGCGCATCCATGAAGACCGGGTTTACTTCGCGGCCAACGGTTTTCCCTGCCTCCCCGAATGCCCGCCTATGCATTTTTTCCCCGGCTATGACGAGCAGGTCTATGTCGCTGGCCTTGTCCTCATTTCCGGCGGCAAAGCTCCCAAACAGCACAAGTATGCAATCCGCATCTTTACCCGTGGCATCTGCGAATCTCTTGATGGCGAAGTTCCTTTCCAGCAGGGCCAGCGCTTTGGCGTACTCGGCGAGCACCATGCCGTACCTTGTATTGGTGTTGCCGAGATTCAGCCTGTACTCGGTGTTCCTGCCCGAAGTCCTGCTCAAGAGGATGCCATCCGCCTCAAGGCGTTTCAGCTGGATCTGCACCGCCTTGACATCCACGCCTATGGCCCTGGCAATTTCCCGCGTGTGCATGGCGGCGGAATAATCGCCCGCGAAAAGGCCGATAATCCCCAGGGTCGTTTTATTCATGTATTTATACATCATATGTAGTATTTATACAACAAAGCTTATAAATCCCCATGCTGGCCCGGCACCTTAACACCGCCGCGGGACTTCGCGCTCCCAACCGAGGGAAACCATCTGCAGGTTTTTCCCATCCGCTGTCCGTTCAGATCAAATCCTCCACGATCGCCCTTCTCCGCTCGTCGAGGCCCCTATGCCGATGCCGGACACCGGGCCCAGCATGTCAATCTTTAGTCTGAGGCTGCCCAGTTAATTTACCCATGCAAACGTTCCTCCCATCTTTCGGCTCTATACCTGGCAATGTCTGTTTGTATCATAAAGTTTAGACGGCTTTCATGCAAGAGGAGTGGGTGGGCGGCGCACACATCATAAATCATTCGTGGTGTGAATAGTCAACTATCGTGACTTCCTTCGTGCTTTCATTTATGGTGTATTTCAGCACGAAATGCCCCACATGCCTCTCACGTACCATTGCATATTCGCCGTGCATCCACTTGCCTATTGTGTAAGGATTGTCTGCTAGCTGCTCAAATGTCTTCAGCAACCTCTTGTAAGCCACCGAGTCCTTCTTAACCATCTTTCTGAGCCTACCCCTTACGGTGTCTGCCAGGTGCACTTGGTATGGCATTGTCGCACCTTAGGAAAAGCTTAGCCCCAAACGTCCTTCGCAAGGCTCTTCACATCGCGGTACTTGTGCACCCTGCCTATGCTCAGGTCCTTGAGCCCAAGGTCGAGGGTGCTCGGTTTCTTTTTCTTCAAGGCTGCAATTATGATGCTCATTTCCATCTCTATCCTATCCAGCCTCCTGTTTACCTGCTTGATATTCCTCGCGAACTGGACTTGCTGGGTCGCGCCATTCATATTTCCACCTTGTACCATTTGCATGTTTTAATTTAAATACATTTCCCAGAGGCGGAAACCTAAATATCCGCAATCGGCCCGTTCGTTCAGATCGAGTCCTCAACCAGCGCCCTGCTCCGCTCGTCGAGGTCCCCCCTGCCACCACGCGGCAAATCGCCAGGCTTGCCTAGATAACTCAACCGCCGCCCTTGTGCTTTAAATGCCGCACATGGGAGGATTCCGCCCAAAGTATTATAAATTACTAATATGTTAAAATAAGTAAATAATCAAATAGCAATAGGTAAATATAAGAACCTTTGCACCCAATAAAAACTGTGAACTTAGAAAATGCCCTGGTTCGGTACAAAGGATACGACAAAACGATGGGACTAGTGGGCAGGGATATAAAGCTGAGGGATGGTAACTTCATAAATGCCATTGTCGGGCCCAGACGGGCCGGCAAGACATCGCTCATGCTCCTTTACATGCAGGGACTTGAAATTCCAGAAAGCAATAAGGTCTTCATCAGTTGTGAGGACATAGACTTTGTAGGCATAACTTCCGGCGAATTTGATAACTTGGAGGCCGCAATATACAGGGTATACGGCCCGTCCGGCAAATACCCGATCTACTTGTTTATCGATGAAGTGCAAACGTTCCCAGAATGGCCTAGGTGGCTTAGGACGCTATTTGACCAACGCAAATATCGCCTATTCGTTACCGGTTCCACCTCGGAGCTGTCGCTCGATGCGCTTCCCTCCGCGCTTAGAGGGCGTGCGGTGAACACAATGGTGCTGCCTTTTTCTTTTAAGGAGTACCTGGCGGTTAGGGGAGTCGGATACACCAAATACATGGGGGCCGATGAGAAAGGCGTGCTTGCAAACGCATTGACTCTCTTTATCGAATTTGGCGGCTACCCCGAGATTGCAAGAGCCGGAGACAATGAACTCAGGCAGGCAATGCTATCGGAGCTATACGCAACAGTCATACAACGCGACATGATTGAAAAGTACAAGATAAGGAAAGTAACAATTTTCAAGTCCTTCATCAATGCCCTCTTCGGCTCTGCTTGCAGGAATCTTTCACCGCAGACCCTTGTAAGGTGGTTTGGCTCGCAGGGGGTAAGGATAAGTACCCAGACCGCGCTCAACTACATAGGCTACGCCAGAAACGCATTCCTGTTCTTCTTAGTGTACCCATACTCCAGGAAGATAAAGGAGAGGAACACGAAGCCGAAGCTTTATGTTTCCGATTCAGGCATACTCGGGCTTTTCGAGCAGGACAGGGGCAAAAAACTTGAAAATGCTGTTTTAATAGAGCTGAAAAGGCGAAACAAGAGCGTTTTTTATTACAAGAGCGCGGCTGCCGATGTAGATTTCGTACTGACCGAAGGGAATGGGGTCGGGGAACTTATCCAGGTCAGCTATGGTATCAGCGACCCTACCACGTTCGAGAGGGAGATAGAATCGCTTACCAAGGCCGCGGAGGACCTGCACTGCAGTAATCTCACCGTTGTCACATTCGATGAGGAAAAAATAATAAAAAACGGGGGAAAGAACATAAAAGTGGTGCCCGCATGGAAGTGGCTTCTCGAAGGCCCATAATCCAAATCCGTGCCATCGCGCACCGCCTCATATCGAGTCCTCAACCAGCGCCCTGCTCCTCTCGTCGAGGTCCTTCAGGTCCATCTCGAACACCGACCCCTGCATGTCGAGCAGCACTATACGGTCCCCCATCTGTGGTGCACAGAGGGACTTCAAGGTGTACAAATCATCACGGGCTGGCAGAGGTGAAAACCTCGAATGCGTAGGCTATTCTGATGCCTTTCGGAACTACTGTTAACAGACCCAAAAGCTTTAAAGGTTTGAAGACAAATTAGAGTGTGGCAGCGAAGAAAACCAGGAAAGATACGGCAGATAAGCCGCAATATAGTAATAGCGATGCGGTTGCGCTGGGTTTTTTTGCAGTAATAGTTTCTGAGGTTTTATATTTTATAACAACTGGCACTATCACACCTGACATATATGTATATAGTACTTCTTCAGCCAACGGTGTACTTTACATCCTATCTTTATTCATTCTACCACTTCTGGCTCTATTTATATATAAATTATCTAACAAAAAACACATTCCTGCAATACCATACCTATTTGCAGTTTTTATTATGTGGTACCTACTTATATGGTATCTGCTTACATGGGTACCGTCACTACATAAGCCTTAATCCATTAACCTTATAGGGGTAGAATATGACGAAAAGAACAATTCGCATTCTGATTCTTGTTCTCTTTATAAGTTCAATGTTCTTCTTTCCGGTAAAAGAGACATTTGCAATTTGTCCACCTTTTCCTACACACCCAACAGCCACACAGATACTGGGCTATATAAACGGAACAAAGTTAGAAGACCTAGAAGGAGCATGCACCCTGGGTGCCTTGACAATTTATAACAGCTCCGGCACACTTGCGGCTCACAATATAAGTGTTAATATCACTGCGCTAAATAAAACCTTCTTTGCAGGTCATCCGGTACTGCCTACGGCAAATTCTATCCTCTCCAACTATACAACAATTACAATAGAACATACTGGGCTTACATGCATAAAAATCACTCCTAAAAGCCAAAATGCAAGTAACCATAGCATAAATGTGCATGTTCACTTCTGTAATCCGGGTTGGCTGAAGACATCACAGCTGGTTTTGAACATAACGGCACCCAACACCACAATAACGCTACCAAATGATTTCCTCTCTTTTAATGGAACCATCAACCTTGCAAATAAGATAAAAATTAATACAACAAAAAATCAAGGCAGCAATGATACCATAACGGTGGCAGATGGTTTGAACTGGGCAGGCTATGCACTCGAATCGTCAGGTAATAATGTGACTTCGGTATCGGGGTCTTGGGTTGTAGAACCTGCACTGCGTAGCCCAAAAGAAAGGGTGGCTGCACAATGGGTGGGAGTCGGAGGAGTTAACGGGACCGCAATACTAAATATTAGTGGAATTAAGGTAACGGCATATTCTTTTGTACAAATAGGTACATCATCATGCTATAAATCTATTGCGTTTGGTTGTGGTTTGGATAACTCAACAGGTGCATCTTACGGTGCATGGGCAATATTCCAGAATCCCACATCGCCTGCATTAGGTGGTGGGGTTCAATTAGCACCACTTACTAATGTAGTGGTACGATCTGGTGATATTGTTGCTGCTAATATTACACAATTTGGCGCAAGAACATGGGTTGCTACTTTAACCGATACTAATACTACAACACACACAACAACCCGTGCAATATTCATAGCTTTAGACTCTGGAATCGTTACAATGACTAATAATACTGCCGAATGGATTGATGAAAGACCTCTAATTTGTGGAGCTTGCTACGGCTATAAAAACTTTACTAATTTTATCAATGCCTCTTTCAGCTCATCACATGCGGTAATAAATGGACTGAGTAGCAATATACAGAATCAGGCTAATGGTCAGTTCACTGCCCATACATTTAGCATTAATGCAAGCATAGACAATTTTGCGGTACCGTCCATTCTTACAAACAGTGACGAAGTTTTCAATGTATCAAACTTTAGAATCGGTGCACTTTGCGAATCATTAAATCCATTAAATCCCCTCACACTATGCCCTGTTGGTCTGTCCTCCCCTTTGGTAGCGCAAGGCGAACCGTTTTTTATAGCCTCGGAACAGACCAGTTTTAATAACAAAGTAGCATTTGGCGCCGTGGGCGGGACGGGCATATATTCATACCAGTGGCTAGAAAGTATACGGGGCGAGTCTTACACCAACAGTACAATGTGTACAGATTCGACAACTCCCTATTGTAATGTGTCGACAAGCCTATCAACGCCAGTAGGCAACTATTCGTTTGAACTCATGGCGCATGCGGTTGGTGGCCCGGCAGATGAACGTCTAAACACCACCCCCATAAATATAACTGTAATAGCACCCCCGCCAGTTGCATGCCCTGGGATAGTTAACAGCGTCAACGTGAGACTATCTAATGACGAGCCAGTCGCAACCGGGCCAGATTTCCAGCAGATGATTAATGTACCCAGCGCAACTTTCGCAGAAGTGGAAGATCCGAGCTTACAGAACGTAAGGTTTTTCTATCCGGAAAACTGCACCACGATACCAGCCTGGATAGAGTCCGGCGCATATTACACCTCACCTAATACTGCCTATTGGCTCAAACTTCCCGGTGGCATACCAGCTGATGGACATGTCAACATCACAATGGGCTTCATGCCACAGGGTGCAGACAATTTCCTGAACCACTCGATATTGGGCGAGGCGCCGCAGCTCAGCATACCATACGGCTCTAGGGACAATGGAGGCGAGGTATTTGACTTCTACGATAACTTCACTGCCCCGTCCTCTTTGTGGGCCACGAATATGGCGCCCCAAAGCATAAGCATGAATCAAGGTCTCGTGCTAGTTTTCAGCGGCAATAGTAAATACTTCGTAAGCAATGAGACGTTCGGACCCGGCACCGCATTCGACACCTACATAAATACGTTCTTCGACCCTCCCGCCAACGTCCCGGCAAACGCCACGGCTTACGCAGATCCTGAAGACACCGGATACATAAACATAGGGGAGCAGCAAAACGTTACTGGGAACCTCGGTTGGTCTACCGCCGCCATAAGGGCGGCATGCGGCAATCTGTATCCCGATCAGATAAGCCCGCTGGGCGAAGCAAACCCGTGTGGCTATACGGATGGGGCGTTCTATTCGGGCAGCTTCCCTGGCGGAGTATACACGGTAACTCCCCTTTCCGCATCTTCATCATTACAGTACATAAATTATAGCACTCTTGGCACAACACAGCCTATATCTATCGATGCCCCAACCTATCCGACAGGGATAGGATATGCGCAGATAGGGGCCGGCAACCAAAATGAGGTGCTTGGAGCATACTGGGCAAGGGTGAGGAATTCGCCGCCCAACGGAGTAATGCCCAGCTACAATATAAGCCCGCTCAGCGCGATAGCCATCCCGGTTAACGTATCAAACACTCAGAATTTCTCCACGCAGGCGCCATTTCAGGCAGACCTAAACATAGATAGTGCCGCATTTCCCCGCATAAACGCGAATTGGAGCAACGTGGAATTCAACACAGGGCCGAACGGCAGCGGCACTGTGCTGCAAGCATGGGTAGAGTCCGGTTCGACCAATTCCTCAACCGACACTGTAGTGTGGGTACGGTTGCCTGCCTCGATACCCGCCCATGGGAACGTAACAATCTACATGGACATACTGCCAAGCCCCGTAATGTCTGCGGCCGGGCCCACAGGCGAGGCGCCGCAGCTCAGCCCATCATACGCCGAATTCGACAACGGGGCGAAGGTGTTCGATTTCTATGACAACTTTGCCGGAACAAAACTAAGCAGTGCGTGGAACGCAAACGTCACTGGCCCGTTCCCCGGGCTCAACGGGTCGCTGGAATACTGCATACTATTCAACGCCACCGGAGGGTGCCGACCCCCATTCTTCCTGATAAACGCCTCGGGGGACTTTACCTCGCAGTCCCTGTCGGGACCTTTTGCCCGCGTCAATCCCGCGTCACTTTATTCTGTAGATGACGGGCTGACAATAAACGCCACGGCTATGCCAAACTTTGTCATTTCGCTCAGAAACAAATCCTCGAGCCCCATAGACGTGGACACGTACGGGTACGCCACGGAGAATGGGGGGTTTGGCTCTGCGTTCAGCGACTTGCAGACAAACAGCGACTCGTTCAATTTCGCCGTGAACAGCGGGGCGCTGGAGACATCAGTGATGTTCTCGCCGATCAACGGGACGCTTACCCATACTGAGGAAATGGCGTTGACGTACTTCAACTCCACCTATAGAAATGTCACCTATCTGGCGTTCCCATACATAATCCCCATAAACACGTCAGTGCCGCAAGTGATGGGTCTGGCGGTTAATTCAACGTCCGCGCAGGGATATCTCCATTACTATTACCCCACCCTGGATGCCACATATCCACATGTAAACGGCACGTCTTTGGATTATCCAGGCATAACAGTGTTAGGCGCGCCGCAAAGCTTCCCACAGGTGCACATAACGTGGTTCAGGACGCGGGCCTACTACCTTCCCGACGGCACCCAGCACATAATAGGAGACCCGCCCCAAAACGCGACTAATGGCAATGTCGAAGCGGTGCAGCAGCCAAATGTCATTGAAACTGCAAACGCCGTAATGCAGCACTTCTGGCATTTCATCTGACCAGCGCACCGCCTCATATCGAGTCCTCAACCAGCGCCCTGCTCCTCTCGTCGAGGTCCTTCAGGTCCATCTCGAACACCGACCCCTGCATGTCGAGCAGCACTATCCTGTCCCCGACCTGCATCACGCTCCTGCGGCTGCGGGTCACGACCGTCCGCTCGCCCCTGTCGGTCCTCAGGCGCCACTCTATACCGTCGCCCGTTATCAGTAGCGCCCTCACCCCCAACACCCTTGGCTTGAAGTTGTTCGCAGCCACAGCATCCGCAAGCGCCTCGCGCGAGTCGCCGCGGAGCTTGCCTATGTCTCCTATGATCACCTGTGGTATGTTTCTCCTGTCGTAGAGTATCACGAGTTGCGGGTTCGATATGGGGAACGGGAGCTTGGGCATCAGCCCCCTCATCCTGCGTCCGGCGCACACGGCGTCGACTAGGCTCCTCCTACCGCCGCGCGCCACATCTATTTCTCCTGCGTCCGCTGCCGCCCTGGCTATCACGTTCCCCTTCCGCGCCGCCCCTCGCCTCCTGAGCGAAGTGGTGTCGAACCTGCCCTTCAGCATGCCGTAGAACTTGCCCCTCCTCCCTATGAGCTCCCTAGGAGTGCCCTGCTCGACCAGCATCCCCTCATCCATGAGCAGCACCCTGTCCGCCCCTGTTATCTCGCTGGCATTGTGGGTTATCGATATTGCGGTCCTGTCCCTGACGAACCTGGCTATGGTCTCGCCCACCTCTGCCGCGTTTATCGCGTCAAGGTTCGACGTGACCTCGTCCAGCAGGACTATGTTGGGGTCGGTGAGTATAGCGCGCGCTATGGACAGCCTCTGCCTCTGCCCTCCGGACATGGAGTACCCCCTCTCCCCTATGTTAGTGTC
Organism: Microcaldota archaeon; assembly: GCA_021807115.1. Taxonomy (GTDB): domain Archaea; phylum Micrarchaeota; class Micrarchaeia; order Micrarchaeales; family Micrarchaeaceae; genus JAJZYD01. The sequence goes on along the minus strand of JAKAPJ010000022.1, from coordinate 9,862 downwards.
GTACGCCAGCGGCATCCTCATCACCTCGTCGTGCAGCGCAGCATCTGCGCACGCGCGCATCACCTCCAGCGGCGTCTTAGTGCCGTACTCGGTGTAATACGACAGGTTGTAGGCCACGCTGTTGTCGAACAGCACGGCCTCCTGGGGCACGTACGCCACGGACTTGCGCAGGTTCTCCAGCCCGGCCCTGGAGATGTCGCGGCCCCCTATGGTTATCCTGCCCTCGTCGATGCGGTAGAGCCCGAGCAGCAGCTTGGCGAGCGTGGTCTTTCCCGAGCCGCTCTTGCCTACTATCGCGACTCTGGTGCCCTCCTTGATCGTCATGCTCACGTTCTTTATTGTGGGGAACGGGTGGGCATACTCGAATGACACCCCCCTGAAGACTATGTCCCCGCGCAGCCGCGCGTTGTCCCTTTGGTTCCTCAGCGGTGGCACCCTCTCGTCGAACAGCTCCCTGAGCCTATCGCCCGAGGTTATGGACTGCTGCACGAAAGGTATCGTGTTGCCCAGCTGGTTTATTGGCCCGTAGAACGTGGCCATGTAGGCTATGAACGCCGTTATTATGCCGAGCTGTATGCTTCCCGATATGACCGAGTTGCCCCCGACCCACCATATCATGACTGTGGCCAGGGACGTCAGGAAGCCTATGAAGGGCCAGCTGAGGATGTTCAGGCGGGTTATCGCCATCTGCGAGCCGTAGTACTGCGACACCACCGCCCCGAACTTGTCCGCCTCGAAGCCCTCCTTGGACGCCGCCTTCACTATGGTGTAGTTCGGCACGACGTCGGATATCATGGATGTCATGTCCGCGCTCTTGCGCCAGTTCTTGTGGTATATGTTCTGCGAGCGGCTACGGTAGCGGTATATCACGTAGACTATGAACGGCACCGGTATGAGGACGTACAGCGCAAGCGGGGGATAGAGGCTGAAGAGTATCACGCCTATGCCGACGACCGTGAGCGTGTTGGTCACGACCGTCGGAATCCCGAAGGTCATCAGCCACTGCGTGTTGCCTGCGTCGGATATGAGCCTGGAGAGTATCCTGCCGGTGGACATGCGGTCTATGAACGCCGGTGGCAGCTTCATCACGTGAGCGAACAGCCTGCCCCTCATGTTCGCCACTATCCTGTTCCCCGCCTTGTTCAGGAAGTACCCCTGCGCCACGTTCAGGAGCAGCGCGAGCACGTAGGATGCGACCAGCGCGGCGGTGAGGTCTTGGAACAGGGTGCCGGAGGGATGGCTGGAAAGTATAACGTTGTCTATCAGTATCTTGAGCAGGTACGGCGGCACCAGGTTTATCAGCGTAAGGAGCACCGATATGCCCATACCAAGGGCCATCAGGCCCAGGTGGTCGGATGCGAAGCCGTAGAGCCACCTCAGCGTGTTCACTCCCCCTCCCCTCTCCCTGCGGCCCGGCTCGAACACCACCCTTTTGCCCTTCCCCTTCAGGTAGTAGTCGTTTATGGCGTTCGCGAGCCTGCTGAAGTTCTCCGTGCACTCCTTCGTGAAGTATGCGACCTCCACCTCCCCGCCGCCCTTCCTCTTCGCAACCAGCTTGCCTATGCCCAGCCCGCTCTCTACAAAGACCCTCTCTATCCCCTTGAGCGGCAGGCGCAGGATCTCGCCGCCCGCGCCCCTCACCGCAAGCTCGCCCGCTGCCACCGAGACCGTCTCCTCGCCTATGTTCAGGCTCCTGTCCAGGTCTGCCTTGAGCTCTATAACCCTGCCTGCCATTCGCGCGCACCCCTGCAGTACCTGTTTGTATCGCAAGGTTTAAGTCGCTTCTATGGGGGATGTAGTGCGCCCGTAAGCGGCGCGGACTCGTATAGATTAAGCTAACCAAGCAAGTTTATAAATTTTTATAGTCAATCTATAATAGAGAAGGATGCGATCAAAAGTGCAAAAAGTAAGCAAGGACGCCAGATTATGGTATTCAGTAGCGGAATCCTTTATCTACGGGTTCATATTGACTTTTATTTCTGGAGTGCTTAATATAATAACAGCTACATTGGCGCCCAACACATATAATGGATTATTTAGTATAGGGTATCCTAACTTTGTAATAGGTGTAGTAATGTTACTTTCTCTACCGGGCTTGTTTTATCTCTGGAGTGTAATTTCTGGCAGATGGAGATTTAACTGGTTCCATGTTGCTTCTTACATAGTTGGAGTAACATTTGCATGGTATTTTATTAGTAGCTGGTTTCGTTGGGCATATTCTGCATAATAAGAATTGATATGTGTAATAAGGACGATCTGATGTAAGTCGCTTTTATGCGGGTCGCGCACGACCGCGTCCGGGGCGGCACGGGATGCAAGAGCGCGAGGGTCCAGAGGAAAGACGCACAAAAGGTTGCACAGTGCTTCGGTATTGAAGAAAGGTATATAAGCGTCGTTAGCGAACGATAAACAAGGGGAGTGTGGAAATGAGGCGGAAAGAAGGCAAGTTTCTGGGAAATGTACCAAAAAAAAGCAAAAACCTTACTTTTGGCTAATGTCATAATCGCACTGTTTATCTTTTTTCTTATCATCCTATCTATTTCATCAGTCCTATCGGTACCGCCTATTTTTACCATATTCCTTGTTGTTTGGTTAGCATCAGTATTAGCCGTAATCCGTTCTAGAAAGCTGCTTTTAGCAGCATTCGTGGTCAGCCTTTTGTTTTTAATCATAATACTCGCGCTCATCCTTCTTTTGGGCTTTGGGGGGACCTATGTGCCCGGGCCGCTTAACTGAAAATCCCAATTAAAAAGCGCTAGGCATAAAATAACCAAATAGCCGCGGTGCAAAAAAGCCACCTGCCCCTCCCCGCCATTCGCGCGCACCCCTGCAGTACCTGTTTGTATCGCAAGGTTTAAGTCGCTTCTATAGGGGCGGCCGCCCGCCATATACTGCAAAATAGCAAAGGTTATTAAAAAATCCAATACAAGCTGATACCATGAGCCTTGTGAAGCTTGCGGCTTTCGCGGCTGCGGCCCTGGCCCTGCTCGCCGCATCCGCAAGCCCCGTATATGCGCAGGCACTGTCCACTCAGAACGTCACGTTTGTGAACAACAGCACTGTGTTCCAGAGCTCGCTTTTCGACGTGTGCGCCAGGGCGCACATAGGCTCCTGCCCAGTCCTGCTCACGGCAGTGGAGAGGTTCAAGGGAAGGGCCACCGCCGCATTCCCTCCGAGCGTACAGTCGCTCAGCGACGGCCAGTCCGTCCCTATAAGCGTTAACATGACCCAGGCACCCTCCAGCGTGATCATGGACTTCATATTCAGCACAGGCAGCTACAACTACACATATCAGTACCCGCTGCAGTCCTACACATCTCTGGGCACAACCACCGTGGAGAACGTTACGCTGCCCGTCACAAATGTCATATCGTTCGTCCTGCCTATCAACGCTAGCAGCATACCCGTCACCCTGTTTGCTACAATAAAGGTCGTGTCAACCATGTCCGGCAGGCTGCACGGCGGCGGGTTCTCCGGCGGAGCCAACATGACATGGTCTTCCCCAGGGACAAGGAGCATGACAGTGGCGTTTTCCGGGATTAACTACAGTGAGCCGCTGTACCTTTCCACCTCTCAGGTCCAGGCATGGAGCATCGGGCTTTACATGGGTGTGCCCATCATCGGCCCAATAGAGGTGTACGGCATGAACGAAAAGCCGTACACCACTGCAGGTACCACCGTCCCTGCTGCAGTCTGGTACTATGTACGCATAGCAAAGGCCGTGAATGGCACCATGTCTCCATCCCCCGGTGCCGTGTGGTACGAGGGGGGCCACCAGATAAGGCTCAGCGCAGACCCTAACATAGGCTTCACGTTCGCGGGCTTCTTCTCAGGCAACAGCATGATATCGAACTCGAGCCAGTACAGCTACACCGTGGACGGGCCCGTGAACATAACCGCGAAGTTCGCGCCCGAGCCAAACCACGACATCATAGCGTCTCTGTTCAAGAGTGGAGGGCTGCTCGGCAGCGCCGGCAGCATAGTCGTCCTTATGGTGCTGTTTCTGGTGATACTTGCGATAATAGCATGGTTCCTGCGCGCCCACTGAAGGCTTAATGGCATAAAAACCGCAGCATGCCAGTTCCATTAAATAACTATAGTGCAAATCTCATCCAGCGTGAATTTATGGCCACTCATGTAAAGAGGCAGGAAAAATCGGGCGATGGGTGCGCATTGCTCCACTGGGGAAGGTTTATAATGGCGATACTTGCGCTTCTGATAGCCGCAGCCCACCTGCCGTTCGCGAGCGCCTCATTAGGCGGCCCTATGCCGCATCTGGCCCCTGCAAATGCCACCCGCTTAAACCAGACGTACCATGCCCCTACGACATCTGCACCTTCGTCCTTCGGACCGCAGGCAATGTCCATGTGGTTCGGCATAGAGGTGGTGGCGTACACCATAGTCGCGGTGGTGTTCCTTCTTGGGCTGCGCAGCTGGTACGTGCCGGCCGTGATATTCAATGCATTCAACATGGCTCTTTACTTCCTTTCAGGCGTGGTTGCCATACCTGGCATAACGTCCATTGCGTTCGGAATGCGCTCCCTGGTCTCCCCGTCCCTTTCAATGACAGTCCTGGTACTGAGCTGGATCTGCGCATTGGTGATAGGCATGGCGCTGCTGAAATACGACAGGGGATCAGACCTGGACAAGCTCCTGGGGGCCAAGTGGAAGTAGCATAGGCCCGGCAAGTTTCCTTCCCTTACCTAGTAATTTCGACGTCTACGAGCCGATCCCGTAGCGGCAAGGCATCAGTGCCGCATATCGTCTAGGATACTGGCCGTCATATATATCTAAACGGCACATTGACTGCTGAGAAGGCCTTTAGGTGTGTGGGAGAAACCGTGCAGGACACGTTCAGATTCTTCCTGTGCGGCGGGCCAATCGCACCTTCCCATAACTTTCCTACCCCATACACATAACACCACCTACCGCAGGGCATGCCTGCGCGCAGAATAAAAACCTTGGCATCCATAGCAGTGAGGTGTTTAGATGATGGAGGTAGGGGATAGGTTGCCAGACGTCACATTGGTGGATACTGAGCTCAAGCCCGTTAGGCTCACCGAGGCCGCGGCCGGCAGGGCCACCATATTCGCATTCTTTCCCGGGGCGTTCACCGGCGTGTGCACCAAGGAGATGTGCCACTTCAGGGACGACCTCTCGAAGCTGTCCGGGCTAGGCGCAAGGCTGTACGGGATAAGCGTGGACGGGCCGTTCCCAAACAGGGAGTTCAAGGCCAAGAACGGCCTCAACTTCGACATACTCAGCGACTACAACCGCGACGCCGTCAGGGCGTTCGGCATAGAGCTCAGGGATTTCGCCCGCCTCAAGGGCTACACCGCGGCGAAAAGGTCTGTTTTCATAGCCGACGGCAAGGGAGTGGTCAGGTACAAGTGGGTGAGCGACGACCCGGCGGTCGAGCCCGACTATGCCAAGGTTGCCGAGGCCCTCAAAAGCGTCCATTGACCGTCGCCACAGAAGCAATAAATATATTGCTTTTGATACGTAATTTAGATTAAATGGGCAGTAGCTGCAAGCAACCGCATTGGCATCTTCGTTCTTGTAGCTCCAATACGCGCTCCCAGAGCGCCATGGAGTACCTGATGACGTACGGGTGGGCGATACTTGTCATCGCGGTCATATTGGGCGTGCTCTTCCAGCTCGGCGTCTTCGGCAGCGCCAATTTGACCCCTAAGGCACAGGCGGGAAACTGCCAGATTGAGCGCACCACAGCAGGCAGCTCGCTTGCGGGTATGTGTCAGGGGGAGCTGCCGCAGTATATCGGGGTGTTCGACAATCCGTTGTCCGGAGAGTATCCGGCATGTCCCTGCAAATATGTTGATATAAAAGATGGCACCAACTTCCCCTCTGGCTCCGCGGCGCGCTCACTGTTCGCATGGGTATACATCAACAGCAATTACGCCACTGACAATGACATAGAGTGCGCCGGAGTCAACTGGGCGAACTGCTGGTATAGCGTGGCAAGGATGGGGGGAGGTTGCTGTTGCTATGCGACTTTTGTCCTATTGACCTACGGCGTGAATGGGAATGGGTTAGGGGTCGGACTTGATTCTGCATGCAACGCATATGAGTCCTCTCTTCTAATAACGCCTAATGCATGGCACTTCATAGGCGTGACATACGGTTCTGCCGGCGCCAACACCCTTACTTTCTACCTGGATAACATGCCTGGGAATGAAATCAGCGGCTATACCATCAACACCATCAATGATGGTGGCAGCGGAAACGCATCAATAGGCGCTAATTTCGACGCTAGCGGAGGCTTCCCCGGCAGCATTGCCGATGTGCAGTATTACAATACCTCGCTTTCCCAGGAGGAGGTGACCGCGCTATATCAGGAAGGCATCGGAGGAGCTCCGGTCAAGCCCCAGAACATAGTAGGCTGGTGGCCGCTCAACAGCAATGCGGATGACTACTCTGGCAATAACAACAACGGCCAGAACGACGGGGCGGGCTACAGCAGCTCATGGGCTAGTGGGTATTCTGCGCCGTGAGGCGGGCGATGCCCAAGTCCCAGCCTATACATCAAGCCCCAGCTCCTCCCTTATCTCCCTCAGCGCCTGCTCCCCGCCCCTGGCGTAAATCCTGCTGTGCAACCGTATGTTGTCGTCCTTTATGAAGTGGAACTTCTCCACCATCCCCACGGTGTGCCTGGTCTTCGCGCCTTTCTCCCACAGCAGCAGGTTCGAGAGCGCCTCTCCAACGTCCCCGGCATCGGTCCAGCTCGCCTTGTAGGCTATGTTGCCCTTCTTGTCCACTATGTACACCATGTTCGGGAGAAGGCCGTACTTGCGGTGTATCCTGCCGTCCAAGCCGTCTACCAGCACCCTAAGGCTTATCCTGTCAACCTTCTTGAATCGCCTTGCCGCCTCCATCTTCTCCCTGAAGCTCCTGTGCCCCGGCGTCCTCTCCCCGGGGTGGGCCTCCCTTGTGTAGACCATCAGGAACTCCACGCCCTTCCCTGCGAACCTGCTTACGAGCTTCCTGGATATGCTGGTCGAATAGAGCGCGGACTGCGTGACTGCCGGGGCGCAGGTTATGCAGCCGAACTCAAGGACCACGAATGACCTGCCTCTGTAGTCGGACAGCCTGGTCCTCCTTCCTTCAGTGTCGGTGCACGCAAAGTCCGGAGCCTCGGAGCCTATTGGCATAGACTTGAGGAAGTCGCCGAACAGCCTCTTGTACGGCGCAAACTTGAAATGCTGGTAGTTGTATCGCCCTTCCACTATCCCACCAATAATAATATGCCGAGCAACTATTTATCCTATCTCATTGTGTATGTGCGACGTGCCGTACGCATAGCGGCGTGCGTAGCGGAATCGCAAATACTGGTCGCATTTTTGCGCAATTGCGGCACGGCTAAATACCATAAAAGGCACCGTAATGCGCAAGTGATGATATGCCGTGGTTCAAGAGAAGGAATGGTACCCAGAACGGCGCTGCCGAACAGACATTCGAAGTGCGCATTAATGCGAATGAGAAAAGGATAATCGAACAGCTGCGTACCGAAGGTACGGTTCCGGCGGAGGTGCAGATGCGTAGGCTAACCGGCATGGAAAAGCTGGAGGCTTTCGCAGGGGGCGCGCTGCTCACCGGTGTGGTCGGCCTATCAGTAGGGTTGGTCACAACGGGTGCGGGTCTTGCGATCGGCAATGCCGAAGTCGCCAATGCTGGCAGAGTTATGTTGTTTGGTGGGCTCGGATCGCTGATGACCGGCTTAGGGATAGCGATTCTGCTGCCCGGCGATAGCTAAAATTGGTGTTCTGTCCACATCAAATCCATGCGGCAGCGCCAATAGCGTTTAAGTGGCGCGCGTAATCCGGCGCGGAGTGCCATTATGGCAGGGACAGGGGCTATGGTTGACAGGGATCCGGAACTCGCAGCGTAGTGTCAGGCTCTCATAGTCATGGTCGGCCCACACAGGCAAAATCGCGCTGGTGAGGGGCATAAGCAAGGAATTTGGAGCACTCTGCACAGATGTGCGCCGAACGAGATCCGCATGCGGGCAATTGGGAAACTTCAACCTCTGCGTAGTGAGCCTGCTTAGGAATTACAATGGTGCAGTCGTCTAGGTGAAGCTGGCATTCTCCAAAGCTAACCCTACAAAAATATATATTTGTTTTCAGCTCATTTAATGTGGTTCGATCTAATGCCAAATAATATGTTGATGATTGTAGCAGTAGTAGCCGCCATAATGATCATAGCCGCAGCATCATACTTCTTTTTGGGGGCAGGTCCACATGCGCAGACCAGCACTCAGAGCACCGCGCCGTCGAGCCAGCAGTCGTCCACCGTGGCTCCCGCGAACACAACCGCCAACAACACACACGGCACAAACTCCACAAATGCGACCAAGCGCGCGGGCACAGGCGCCAGCAACGGTACTGTGCAGGTTTTTGCAATAAGAACCAGGCACAACGCTACCATAGGCAACTATCTGGTCAATAGCACTGGGTGGACGCTATACCTGTACACGAATGACAAGCAGCACAGTGGAACCAGCAACTGCTACGGCTCGTGCGCCTCGTACTGGCCACCGTTCTACGCTGCGAACCTGACGCTTTTATCATCGCTGAACGCTTCCGCGTTCGGTACAATAACAAGGACAGGTGGTGGCAGCCAAACCACATATGAGGGCTGGCCGCTTTATCACTACCTCGGTGACAAGGCTCCCGGCGAGCTCAACGGCCAGGGTATTGGGGGCACTTGGTATGCGGTGACAGTGCCAAATATAACTACAAGTGGCTGATTTGGACCGCTCGAACATACGACACATCCTGGCAAGGCTGAGCTTGGCTGTAGTATTTGTGTCCATAGGCGTATGGGAGATTGTCCAACCCTCGTACTGGGCCATGTACCTGCCTTTGTTTGCCCTTAAATTTGCCAGTGCCGGCACGCTCCTGCTGCTACACGGCACCTTGCTTATCATCGTAGGGCTTGCAGTACTGGCCGGCGTGTACCTGAGGGTCTCATCAGCGATTGCGGTGCTTATAATGCTTGCCATACTCGGGGATCTAATCATTTCGTTCGGGTTCACAGACATTGTCGTGCGCGACCTTGCTATACTGCTAATAGCCGCCGCGCTCTATTTCGACGACACAAAGTATCTGAGGCTTGCCGGGTAACCGTGCTGCATGTGTGCATGCACCGCACCTATCCGGGCATTATATAAACCTGCAGCAAAAGGTTTTTATATTTTATCGAATAATAGATATCGAATAAACGATATGTGGTTTCATGAAATACGGAGAACAGGAAACGGGGGGCAAGGCACAGGGGGAAGCAGAGGGGATACTTGGTGGGATGCGGAACCGGTGGGGTCACCGTGCGGGCTATGCGCGCATGCACTTCGGTCAAAGGGGCTGGCTTAGGCCTTCAGTTCTCAGTCTCCTGGAGGAGAAACCCATGAATGGGATGGAGATAATGAACAAGTTCTATGAGGCTAGCCGCGGCTGGTGGAAACCAAGCCCTGGATCCATATATCCGCTCTTAGAGACGTTGGAGGCCGAAGGGCTGGTAAGCAAGGGCAGTGATGGCAGGTACTTGCTTACCCGGAAGCTCAAGACGCGAGGAGCCATGCCCAACGACCAGGTAGAGGAGATGCTTACAAATGTGGAAGGCACTCTCTCGTATTTCGAGGATATGGCGAAGAGCGACAGGAATGAGTTGTCAAAATACAGGAGTAGGCTGTTGAAAATCTCCGCAAGACTGTCAAAACTCAAATGAATGTGCCGCAGATAGACATAAATATAATCCATATGCCAAATAAAACAGTTCGGCATCCCATGCCGGGTGTGTCAATGCATTCAACAAAGGAGAGACGGATTGAAGTTGTGATAGATCG
>JAKAPJ010000021.1 GCA_021807115.1 Microcaldota archaeon | reverse complement strand
TCTGTTCTTCCTGAACGCCACAATGAGGTCAACCGCCTGCTCCACTGCGCTCTTCACATCGGCATACGCCTTGGTGCCCGTGCAGATTATCTTGCCGTTCTTGAAAAGGAGCAGCGCGGCCTTGGGCTCGTGCACCTTGAGTATAGCACCGGGAAACTGCTCTGGCTCATAGTCTATGTCGTGTGACAGTTTAGCCAGCCCGTAAAGGTCAAGATCCATCTGTAGGTCGGCGCTTGCCACAAGGTTCACCACCCTGTATGTAGGCTTCAGGACCACATGCTTGTGTGACGCAGAAACATTGTTGCTGGGCATATTTAAGCACCTGAAAACATACCTATTAAGATAAAAAGATTTAAATACACCGCATAGGACGCCTTCGTGCGCGGCTGCGCGTGCAGCTTAAGTTTAAATACCCGTTCTGAACAATAGCAGTTACGGGATAGGCCGTGAAGGGTGGGAATATGGCTGATGGTAAGGTGCTTGCGTTCATAGAGATATTCGTGGATCCTGCCCTGATGGACGACGTAGTAAAGGAGTTGTCGGCCATAGAGGAGGTGAAGGAGGTGCATGAGGTCACAGGGGAGTTTGACATAATAGTCATGACTATCTCAAACGACATGGAGGGTTTCAGGGATCTGCTCAAGAACAAGATAATGAAGGTAAAGGGCATAAAGACCACCATAACTTCTATAGTCCTCAACACGGACAAGGGCCCTAAGCGCTACGGCACCTGAGAGCGCAGGCGGCAGCCTGCAGGTCCTGTCATGACCGCCCCGTATAATATGTTTGGCAATGTGCGGACTGCGGCCAGCGGCCGGAGCTCCGCAGTGCGCGGTGGATCCTGATGGCAGGGGCGCTGGAGCTAATTTGGTTGGCCTTTGTCTGGGCTACCGTCATAGTGTCGGGGTGGCTGCTCTCCACGTATCTATTTTCGGTCTATACAGGCAGGAAGGGCAGGATTGATAAAGTACTAGGGCCCGTTGAGGGATGGATCTACAGGGCCGCGGGTGTGGACCCTGCCAAGCGCATGACATGGAAAGAATACATGGCGAGCCTTCTGACGCTTAGCCTGGCCATGGGGGCATTCGCGTTCATTGTGCTTATAGGGCAGGCGTACCTGCCCCTGAACCCGCAGCACTTTCCGAACATGCGCTGGGACCTGGCGCTAAACACCGCCGTGTCGTTCATTACAAACACGGACCTGCAGCACTACGCCGGCGAGACTGCGCTGTCCTACTTGAGCCAGATGGCGGCGGTAGGCACGCTGCAGTTCGTATCTGCAGCGGTGGGGCTGTGCGTGGCGGTTGCGGTTTTCAGGGGATTTTCGGGCAAGTATGGGGGAGTGGGCAATTTCTATTATGATTTTGTCAGGAGCTTGACAAGGGTGCTTATACCGCTCAGTTTCGCCGCGGCCCTGCTCCTTGCTGCATTGGGCCTGCCGCAGGCATTGGGCGGCTACATCACGGCCGCAACGGTGGGCGGGGGTACGCAGACGATTGAGGTTGGGCCGGTGGCGTCGTTCGTCTCGATAATGCAGCTGGGCACCAACGGGGGCGGATATTACGGCGCAAACGCTGCCAGCCCGTACCAGAACCCATCGCCCGCAACAAACTGGCTGGAGATGTGGATGATGATCCTCTTTGTCACGGCCATGCCATTCCTGTTCGGCAGGATTGTGGGCAACCCAAGGGAGGGATACATGCTGCTCATAGCTGTGTACACCCTGTACGCCATAAACGTCGCAATTGCATTCATAGAGACGCCACAGCTGGGTGCCGGGATGGAGACCAGGATAGGGGCGTTCTCCTCCGTACTGTGGACCGTGACTGCAACTTCGACAATGACAGGATCGGCAAACGCGTCGCTGTCCGCATTCAACCCCCTGGTCATACTCGCGGCGCTGATGGGGATGTTCACGCAAGCCGCACCGGGAGGGATAGGGACCGGGGCGATCTTCCTGCTGCTGTACGTGGTTGTTACGGTGTTCATAGTCGGCCTCATGGCGGGCAGGACGCCGGAGTACCTTGGGGCCAAGATCACCCCTGGCGACATAAAAAATGCGGTGATAGGGTTCGTATCGCACCCCCTGCTCATACTTGTTCCGGCCGCGCTCGCGTTTTCACTGGGCGCGGCGGCCTCCGTAGGCGCAGGCAGCGGGGCGGCGGGATTCACGAGCGTGATGTATGAGTTCGCCTCTGCAGCGTCGAACAATGGCTCGAGCATGCTCGGGACCGCTGCCAACACCGTTTTCTTCAACTTATCCACCGCAGCGGCCATGCTGCTTGGCAGATACATACCTATTGCTGTCATGCTTGCGATAGCAGGCAGCATGAGCAGGAGGGTTCGAGCCACAGGCGCTAGCCTCAAGACGGACAACCTGCTGTTCGCGTGCATACTTGTCGCAAGCATACTTGTGCTGGTAGTGCTCACGTTCCTCCCGTTCTTCATGCTCGGCCCGATACTGGCCGCACTGCAGGGATTGAATGCAATCTGAAAATCCAAGGGCGAAGGCGAAAAGCGGCGCAAGAGCCGCGAATGAGCAGCGCGAGCTTGATGCGAACGTTGTGCTGCGCGAGTCGATTGCGAGGATGGACCCCAGGAGGCTCATATCGAACCCTGTCATGTTTGTGGTGGAGCTTGCCTTTGCCGTAGTGCTGGTAATGGCGCTTGACCCAACATTGCTGCCGTTTGTTTCCAACAAATCTAACCAGGCATTTTACGCGTTGGTGGCCGTGATACTGCTCCTAACCGTGTGGTTCAGCGCTCTGTCGGATTCGGTTGCAGAGGCACAGGTGAGGTCCACGGCTACAAGCCTGCGCCAAATAGAAATAGAGGTAAAGGCAAAAAGGCTAGATGCTGACAGGAAGCCCACCATGGTGTCCTCAAACGGCCTTAGGAAGGGGGATGTTATACTTGTAGAGAAGGGGGATAGGATACCCATAGACTGCGTGGTGCTGGAGGGCGTTGGGATGGTTGACGAATCGCTGCTTACCGGCGAGTCGGTTCACGTGAAGAAGGCGCCTACGGACATACTCATAGGCGGATCCGTGCTTGTCTCGGATTCGCTGGTGGCTGAGGTATCGGTAAACCACGACGATACGTACCTGAGCAAGCTCATACGCATGGTGGAGAGCTCGAAGAGACCCAAGACACAGAATGAGATAGCGGTGTCTGTGCTCCTGCTTGGCCTTACCGCGATATTCACCATAATAGTAGGCACGCTGCTGTGGATTTCGCTAGACCTGTCCCTCGGGGTGGACCTGTCAGTGCTCATTGCCCTGTACGTGTGCCTGCTGCCCACCACAATTGGCGCTCTGCTGCCGGCCATTGGGATATCAGGTATAAACAGGATGTCGGAAAACATGATTATAGCAAAGTCAGGCAGGGCAATAGAGACGGCGGGGGACACCGACGTGGTGCTCCTTGACAAGACCGGCACGATAACCATAGGGAACAGGCTTGCCACAGACTTCGTCCCGCTGGGCAAGCACTCTGCCAGGGAAGTTGGCGAGGCCGCCTTCCTCTCCTCGTGGTACGATGACACGCCGGAGGGCAGGAGCATGATAGACCTTGCGTACAGGTACGGATATGTGCCAAGGGCGTTCAGGTCCATAAGCAGGGCGGAGGCCGAGGAATTCAGCGCGACAACCAGGCGTAGCGGCCTGAAGCTGGACCATCCGGGTATATTCATGCTGCCGAAAGGCGGCAAGGGGATACTGCAGGGCAGCAGGATCAGGAAGAAGTATGCCGGGGCGGACACGCAGGGGGAGCTCAACATATCGAAGGGCGCGCCTGACGCGATAATGCAGGCGACCAGGCTGGTGCCGCAGGGCTTCGACAAGGCCGTGTCGGAGATCGCATCGGCAGGGGATACGCCGATGGCCATAGCGATAGGGGAGGAGATAATAGGGCTGATACGCCTTCGCGACAAGCTCAAGCCAGGCATAAAGGACAAGATAGACGCGATAAAGGCCATGGGAATAAAGCCGATCATGATAACAGGAGACCAGCCGATGACGGCAAAGAGCATAGCTGGCGAGGTTGACATAGACGAGTATGTGTCCCAGGCAAAACCTGAGACGAAGATGGAGGTAGTGAAAAAGGAACAGGCATCGGGAAAAATCGCCGCAATGGTGGGCGACGGGACGAATGATGCGCCGGCCCTCGCGTCCGCGGACGTGGGCTTGGCCATGGCGTCTGGCACTACCGCGGCGAAGGAGGCTGCAAACCTTGTAGACCTGGAATCGAACCCGGCCAAAGTCATAGACGTGGTGCTGCTGGGAAAGCAGCTGCTTATGACAAGAGGCGCGGTCACCACATTCAGCGTGGCAAACGACGTTGCGAAGTACTTCGCGATAGTGCCGGTTATGTTCTCATCGCTGCCGGCCCTCGGCAGGATAAACATTCTCGGCCTGCCCCCACACGTGACGGTTCTTGCCGCACTTATATTCAACGCGCTGATCATACCAGCGCTCATACCGCTGGCAACTAGGGGGGTCAGGTTCAAGCCGCAGAGCACGATGTCGCTGTTCCTGCGTAACACCCTGACATACGGAGTTGGCGGCGTGCTGCTGCCTTTCATAGGCATAGAGGCTATAGGCCTGCTGATAAAGTCACTTTAGGTGTCGTTTGTGGATATATCGAACTTTTTGAGGGGCACGCTCGTGATTGCCGCACTTGCGGTTATTGCGTGTGGACTGGCCTACCCTGTCGCAGTAACCGCAGTTGCAGGAACGACATTTCCGTTCCAGGCAGGGGGCGAACAGGTTATAGTGAACGGCACCGTGGTCGGATCATACCTGATTGCTCAAAATTTCAGCGCGCCAGTGTTCTTCCATCCGCACAGCGGCTCGGCGTCGGGGGAGGATCCAGCAATAACAATAGAGGACGCCTACGCACAGGTGCCTGGCGTAAGCAGCATGACTGGCATACCCCAGTCCGCGCTGTACATGGCGGTGAACGAGTCGTCATCGTACACCGTGTTCTTCTTCGACCAGCAGTACGTTAACGTAGTAGGGCTGAACATGTATCTGATAACACATTACCCCTCCGTATATTCCGGATACCTGAGCCGGAAGTAAAAGGGCCTGGAACCTATTAAAAGCGTGACAAGCACAATAATAACCGTAGCAAAGTGTTTGGGATGACACTGCAGCCAATCAAGAACATAAAGCTGGCAGCAAGGGACGGCGGAAGGCGCACGGTGGTGAAAATCGGAAATGTGCGCGTAGGCGCAGGTTTCACCGTCATCGCAGGGCCGTGCAGCGTTGAAAATGCCGGGCAGCTGCTGGAGACCGCGCGGGCAGTGAAGTCGGCAGGCGCAGATCTGCTTAGGGGAGGGGCATTCAAGGTGAGGACCTCTCCGTATACATTCCAGGGGCTGGGAGTGAAGGGACTGAGGCTTCTTGCCAAGGCCAGGGACGAAACTGGCCTGCCCATTGTGACTGAAGTTGTTGACACTAGGGATGTGAGGAGGATATGCGAATATTCGGATGTGTTGCAGATAGGTGCACGGAACATGCAGAACATACCGCTGCTCAAGGAAGCGGGAAGATCCGCCAGACCTGTGCTGCTTAAGCGTGGCATGCAGGCTACAATAGAGGAATGGCTCAACGGGGCTGAGTACATAATGGAGGCAGGAAACCCTGATGTGATCCTATGCGAGAGGGGGATAAGGACTTTCGAGACTTACACACGTAACACGCTTGACCTAAGCGCCGTGCCTTCGCTGAAGGAACTCACCCACCTGCCCGTGATAGTCGACCCTTCGCACGGAACCGGAAGGTCAAGCTTGGTGGAGCCGATGGGACTTGCGGCGGTGGCGTGCGGAGCCGACGGGCTGATGGTGGAGGTGCACAGGAACCCTAAGGAGGCGCTCAGCGACAAGGACCAGGCGCTGTCCATCAGGCAGTTCGGTTCCATGATGGGAAGGATAAGGCAGCTGCGCAAGTTCGTGGAGGGGCTGCGATGAGGAGACTGGAGCTTTCGGCAGGCACCGGCAGGTGCGATTTCTTCGTAGGCGAGCCGCTGGATAGACTCAAGATGCACTGCAACGCGGACAGGATAGTCGTAGTGACTGACAGGAATGTGAGGTCGCGCTACGGGAGCAAGATTAGGGGGCTCGAAGTCGTGGAGATAATAGAAGGGGAAGGGGCAAAGACGCTCGCCACAGTGAGCACGCTTTATGAGCGGTTCCTGAAGATGGGGCTTGACAGATCGTCTTTCATTGTCGGGGTTGGTGGCGGGGCGGTTTGCGATGTGACAGGGTTCACCGCGTCGACATACATGAGGGGTCTGCGCTTCGGTTTCGCGCCAACAACGCTGCTGGCGCAGGTAGATGCAAGCGCAGGGGGCAAGAACGGCGTCAACCTGATGGGTTACAAGAACATGGTGGGGACCATTCGGCAGCCGGAGTTTTGCCTGATAGACTTCGGAGTCCTCAGGACACTGCAAAAGAAAGAGATAAGGTCAGGGCTGGCGGAGATAGTCAAGTGCGGCGCGATAGCTGACGCGAAGCTCTTCGGCTACCTTGAAAAAAACTTTAGGAGGATTATGGAGCTCGAACACGACGCGCTCAAAATCGCAGTGTCTGGTGCGCTGAAAACAAAGATAACTGCTGTTGAGGCTGATGAAATGGACAGAGGGGAACGGATGGCGCTTAACTTCGGCCACACGGTCGGACATGCACTGGAGAAGACGGCAGGCATCCCGCATGGGGAAGCAATAAGCATAGGAATGGTTGAGGAAGCAAGGCTATCAGTACATATGGGCATGCTAAAACAGACGGATTTTGAGAGGATAAAATCGCTGTTAAGTGCCATAGGCCTACCTACGCGCTTGGAGGCAGACATGGATGCAGCGATTAGTGCGATGCGCAGCGACAAGAAGAGGAGGGGCGGAGACATTGACATTGTGCTTCTTGAAGGGATTGGCAACGCCAGGGTCGCAAGGGTCGGGTTGTCGAAGCTTAACGAACTCCTTGCCGCGCACGAGTAGGCATTCGGCTGCGCGATAGGAGCTGGCGCAGAGGGACACCGCGCCGTCAAGGTCCATGTTTTTATATATTAGCATCGATAGCAGTCTATGACATTTGACAGTCTGCACTTTAAGGCCCCGAAAATGGTGGTGGAACCGCCGGGGCCCAAGGCGAAGAGGATAATAAAGATGCAGGCCGAGACCGAGGGGAATGCTATTTACTATCCCAAGGTACTGCCGTTCGTGCCGCAGACAGGATTTGGGGCCACCATAAAGGATGTGGACGGCAACACATATATCGACTTCTCCGCGGGGGTGTCGGTGCTGAACTTCGGGCACTCGAATCCACACGTACTTAAGAGCGCCATGGACCAGATGAGGAGGCTTACGCACACGCTGGATTTCCCGACAGTTGCAAGGACGGACCTGGTTAAAAGACTCGAGGGGATAGCGCCAGGGTCCCTGAGGAATAATTGCAAGGTTGTATTCGGCGGGCCATCTGGATCAGACGCAATAGAGGCATCGTTCAAGCTTGCCAAGTTCGCCACAAAAAGGCACTCGGTAATAGCATTCAGCGGCGCCTACCACGGCCAAACGACCGGAGCCCTTGCGGCTACGGCGGAGAAAAAATACAGGGAGCATTATTCGCCGCTGGGCCCGGAAGTGCATTTTGCACCTTACCCTAATCTTTACAGGAACCCGTTTGATTCGGATAACCCCAGGGAATTGGGCAGGCTGTGCGCAGGCTACCTTGAGGACATGATAGAGAACCCGGATTCTGGTGTTATGCCGCCCGCAGCGGTAATCATTGAGCCGATACAGGGGGAGGGAGGCATAAACGTGCCTCCCGAGGGATTCGTAAAGGAGGTAGAGAAAATAGCAAAGAGAAACGGCATCGTGTTCATAGCTGATGAGATACAGTCCGGATTCGGCAGGACCGGCAAGTGGTTCGCCTCGGAACACAGCGGCGCTAGCCCTGACATAATAACCATGGCCAAGTCTCTGGGCGGCGTTGGATTGCCTATAGCCGGCATAATGTACAAGAAGGAACTAGACGTATGGACACCTGCGGCGCATGTTGGCACGTTCAGGGGCAATGTTGTTGCGATGGCAGGAGGGGCCGCCGCAATCGACTTCGCCAAGAAATTCCGCCTGCTGGACCATGTGAACAGAGTAGGAGGCAGGGCGCTGAAATTCTTGGTCGGGCTCAAGTCCGAGAGCAAGTACATAGGCGATGTCAGGGGCAAGGGCCTGTTTATCGGGGTGGAGTTTGTGAAAGACAGGGACACCAAAGAGCCGTGGAAGCAGATATGCGATAGCATACAGCTTGCGTGCTTCAAGCGCGGGGTGATAATCTGGAGAGGCGGGGGATACGGAAATGTCATAAGGCTTCTGCCGCCGCTGACCATAACCGAGGATCTCCTCACGGAAGGGCTGGGAATATTTGCAGAGGAGGTAAAGAACGCGGAAAAACGGATGGGTCCCTGATTGCATACACAATGATGCGGTCGGGGATTTGGCCATGCGGACGATCGGGTTACGTCAATTTGTAGAACGGTTTAGACCATGCCACTACAGGGCGCCCATCTCCCCCATCATTGCAAGGACCTTCCTGCCCACGACCCCTATCTGCCTATCGCTCAGACGGTAGTTGTGCCCTATCCCACGCAGGACCGCAATGCGCTTTGGCTGGTTTGCGCATTCGAAAATCTCCTTTATGCTCTGGGGCGTGCAGGTATCATCCAGCTCCCCCGCCACAATCACAAGCGGCGCCTTGAGCTTCTTCACCTCGTCCAGAACATCGTAACGGCCATGGTCCTCAAGATGCGTGACTGGTACATGGAACATTTTCTTCTTCCCCACGCCTGACGGCTGGTCCCTGTAGGAAACGCTTACGCCCCTGCTCTTCCACTCCATATAGCGCTGGTCCATGACCGTGCGTTTTGAGGAGGGCATTATTGCCACAACTGCGGACACCCTCCTGTCCCTTGCGGCATAGAGTATCGCTACCTGGCCGCCCCTGCTGTGGCCGCCCACAACGATGTGTCTGAATGCACCGGTTTTGAGCATGTGGTCTATAACGTGCCGCACATCGGTCAGATACTGTGTTGTCGTGTATTTTGAGATGTCGCCCTCGCTTTCCCATGTGCCAGTAGGCTCGAACCGCACGACGGTATACCCCTTCCCGCACAGCATGTTTGAAAGACCGGTGAGGTGCCGATAGTCCTTCGAATCCAGATAGCCCGGGCAGAGCACTGCGAGCTTTTTCGCGGTGCCCTTGCCCCTGTCTACTGCCGCAGCAACACGGCCGTTCGACGACTTTATCATTACCTTTTCCGTTTCCATGCTGCTGCCCTGGGATTTGTAAACGCCGCACCTTGTTGACAGAAATTAAAGCATTGCCGCTGGCAGCCCATAAACGAAAGGTTCATTGCTTTAACGATATTGGTGCCTGGATGATATTGTGTGTTTTAACTGGTTATGACCGCCATGTGCTTTGTGGCCTTGGCTATTATCTCATTTATCTTCCTGCTGATTTTGCTGGCGTCTAGTATCTCTATCTCTATTGGTTTCCCCTTCTTGCTGTAATGGGTTATGACGTTGCCTTGCTGCTCGCCATAATCCGGCTTCTCATTGCTGAGCCTAAGGACGAGGATATCCGTTTTAGCGTCATATCTATATCTCATATCTAACACTTCTGGCTTTGTATGTAGTGATTACTGTCTTAATGTTTTTATGCTCTTCTGTTATCACACGTAGCACATGGTCGTTAAGCTTCTTCTGGTATATTTTCCTTCCGCCATAGCTGCTCACAACCGCGTCGGGGTCGTTTAGCGCATTTTCTATCATGCTAGCAGTTATATCGTATCGCCGCATCCTTTCCCTGGCGTGGCCAGTGATTCGGATTTCCATGCTATCGTACCTTATCGGTAATTTAACTATTTAGTATTGTGCTCTTGGTTCAAATCCCATCTATTTAAAAAGCTGATTTTGCCGTCAGGAATAGGTTTGCCGCTGGCAGGATTTGAACCTGCGACCTTCCCGTGTCTGTTAGACTTTTGCAAGTCTTACTTCAGCGGGACGCTCTCCCACTGAGCTACAGCGGCGCAGAGGGTTGCAATTAGACTTTAGAAATAAAATATTTAATACTGAGCGATACAGGCACCAAACTGCATATCCGCAGTGTGGCGCGCGCAGCCCCCGTCGCACGCCAAAGGTATAAATGGGTTCTAACAGAACTTGTAACATGGCTTCTTGGGAGTCGCTTGGGGAGTGCACCAGGCTGGTGAATACCGGTGCAGTAGAGCCGAGGGACTATCAGATAAACATAGCGAAGAGCGTCTTCAGCGGAAAGAACAGCCTTGTTATACTTCCGACCGGGCTGGGCAAGACACTGATTGCCGTGCTAGCCATGGCCAACACGCTCTATTCTGGGAAGAAGGCGATAATACTTGCACCGACCAAGCCACTGAGCGAGCAGCACTATGGGTCGCTGTCGTCCCTGCTGAACATAGGCCCTGACAAGATACTGCTGCTGACCGGCAGCGTGAGGGGGGCGGAGAGGGCAGAGCTGGAGAAGGGGGCCATGGTCATAGCCGCAACGCCGCAGACAATATCGAACGATATCAAGGCCGGCAGGCTGTCGCTGGACGACTTCGGCCTAGTGATATTCGATGAGTGCCACAGGGCTGTGGGCAGGTACGCATACACCCATATAGCCCACGAATGCAAGGAGAGGGGGGTGCAGCTACTCGGGCTCACCGCATCACCCGGCAGCAAGAGGGAGAAGATCGACGACCTCATAGACGCGCTGGGGATACAGAACATAGAGATAAGGATATCCACTGACCTAGACGTGGAGAGATATGTGCAGGGCAAAGAGATAACCGCAGTTATGGTGGACAGGAACGCGGACATAAACGCCATACTTGGGCATCTCAAGCCCGTGATTGACGACCACCTGAACGCGCTGTACCGCTACGGCCTGAGCCCGTTCAAGGAATTCGAAAGGATGCCAAAGGGCAAGCTGCTGGAGCTGGGGAACAACATAAAGAAGCTCAAGGCGCCAAACTACAGGTTCATGGCCATGTTCAATTACGTCTATGTGCTGGATTTGGTGCACGCGTACGACCTAGCGGCCACGGAGGGCATCTACCCATTTGTCAGCTACATGGAGAGCCTGCGCAACCGTGAGGTCAAGAGCAGAGTTGTGCAGAACATACTCAAGAACAAGGGGGTGCTGGCTGCGGAGAAGGCCGCGGCAGAGGCGCTTGAGCGCGGCGCAGAGCACCCGAAGATGCAGGCGCTCGTGGACATAATAATGCGCAGCCATGCAGGCAAGAGCGTGATAGTGTTCGCGCAGTACCGCTCCACGATAAAGAAGATTGCGGAAATCCTGAACAAGAGCGGGATAAGCGCGAGAGGATTCGTAGGGAAGACAGAGGGGGTGACCAACGCGCACCAGCAGCAGACCATAGCCGACTTTAGGGATGGGAGGTTCAAGGCCCTTGTGGCGACGTCGATAGCGGAGGAGGGGCTGGACATACCAAGCGTCGACGTGGTGGTGTTCTACGAGCCGGTGGCGAGCGAGATACGAAACATACAGCGCAGGGGGAGGGCCGGCAGGATACGGTTCGGCGAGGTGGTGATACTAGTTACCAAGGACACCAAGGATGAGGCCTACTACCTCATAGGCAGGATGAAGGAGAAGAGGATGAGGGACCTGGTCATAAAGGTGCAGCAGCAGATCAACAGGACAGGATATGCCGCGCACTGGCGGCAGCCGGCCGGATCAGGGCAAAAGACGCTCTAGCGGCACTACGACGCGGTTACGTTCGCCTCGGCCACTGCGCCGGACGCGCCCTGCACCACTACCGTGTAAACACGCCCTGCCACTGGCATGACCTGCACCGTGCTGTTGGCGTACGAAAGCGCCCTAGTGTAGTTTAATTCCACATACGAGTTAGGGGAGACCTGGAAGCCCTCATCGCGCAGCACACCCGAAGAGACGGGAGCTAGTATGCTGCCATTGCTCAGTATGGCTATGTCCACCAACCCCAGATTATCTATGCTCCTTGCCGTTGTGCATATTCGCTGAATGGTGGCGTTAGGCTCGGGGGCGGGGCTGTAGCATGAAAGTTCCCCGCCGCCGGGTGCATGCGCCACGACAGCCATGTGCCCAAAGACCAGCACATTCTGGAGGTCGGCGGCCACGGTGGCATTCGAAACCTTAAGGCGAAGCACAAAGGATACCGAATTTGACGAATGCGAAAGCGATGCGGAGGTTATGTTTATGCCTGGCGCACCCTGGGCATACGGCTGCGGGGCAGGATAGGGCGCTGCGTACAGAGACCACACAAGTGAGAAGCTAGTGTTGCCGTAAGAGTAGACTGGCACTATGGTTGGATACATGTGCAGCCATATGCCGCGGTGGCCTGCCGCTCCGCCTGCGGGCGATATTTGCGCCTGTGCAATCTGATTGACGGGCGACATGTTGACTTCCACTCCGTCTATTTCGAAGCTTGGCCCCCAGTACACCATCCTCAGGGTCGCGTTGGTGGCGTTGGCAAAGGCGCCGACAGTGCCGATGCTGAATGGACTGCCCGATTCCGCACCCAACTGCATTATGAGCGGACCCAGCAGCTGCGTTGTGCCGGCCTGCTGCGACGCAGATTCAAGCTGAAGCGCATAGACATCGAAGCCCACTGCGGTGACGTTTCTTGGCGCAATGACAGAATAGCTGGCATAGACTGGCAGCGCGGCGCCATATGATGGCTGAGCTGACGGGGCATTTGAGGCGTATTGTGACAGATTCAGGTAATTGCCCGTAACGTTTGCCAGCACGAGCACCAGCCCCGCCAGCACAATCGCAACAACCACATACGGTACTGAGTCTTCCCCCTTGTCCATCCACATGCGCCATCGTGTCTTCAAAGGTGCGCATTGCGCACGCTGTCCTCGAGCCGGGGTATCGCATCGAGGCTGCCGAGCTCCGACGGGCTTATCCAACGGTAGTCTGTGTTCTCCCAATTAAGCCTTACCGCGGGCTTCCTCTTTAGGCTAACCAGCACCGGATACACTATGAGCCTCCTGCCTGACGCACCGTCAGATATGGAGTAGCGTCTCCCTATCCTGATGCGCTCAACAACCCCATGGCCTATCCCAGCCTCCTGCTCCATCTCCTGCAGCGCCTTGCCCTCCACCGAGCCGCTCTCGTCTATGTACCCCGCTATCGCACCCCACTTGTGCTGGTGGCTGCCCACTCCTCCACTGCGCTTCATGACAAGCATAGAGCCGCCATGCTCCACTATCACGGTTACGACCGGGGAAACTTTTGAGTCGGTATAGTCTATCCTGCCGTCTGCGAACCGGGGCAGGGACTTGCCGAGCCGCAGCAGGGTCCTCCTAAGCTGTGCGCTCCGCCTTCTGTCCATCCAGACCAACCTACAATGTTAGTAAAATCGAAAGCTTTTATTCCTTTACTGGCATATAGTAAATGCGATCAGAACAGTGGTATCTTGCAGACCTATTCCAAGGGAGCCAGGGCCGAGAGGGAGCTGCTGGGCATACTGTACGGCAGGGGGTACTCCGTAGTAAGAGCGGCCGGCAGCGGCGTAAACTCGATAAGCCCTGACATAATAGCGGTGAGGATGGGGCGCGGCTTCGTCTTCGAGTGCAAGGCATGGGACAGCTCAAGCCTGTCAATAGACCATGATAAGTTCGAGTCGCTGCGGGCATGGAGGGACAACGCGCTCATGGACACATACATGGCCTGGAGGATGAACGGGGACGGCTGGTACTTCATAAGGCTTGACGAGATGACAAGGACCGAAAAGAGTTATACAGTAACGAAGAAGACCGCGCTGCGCATAGGCAGGCGGCTCGACGGCATAATGGACGTGCAGGCAGGAAAGTGAGCGCACATTGCGGACTCGGACGGCATCTTTATATATCTATTCAGGCAATATACCCATAGACGTCAAAAGAAGGGACAGATAATACACTGGGATGTTTTTACATGTGCTATAAAATTTCCATCATAGGAATTTTGCCAGGGGATTCACCCCACGCATTGCACAGGCAGCAACAGCGCTGAACAGACCGGCATAGCATCCTTGTCCTCTCTTTGTACGTCAACACAAAAAGTTGGTTGATATGGCAAAGACATACATTGACATAGTAAAGTACATGGTGGAGGCGCGGTTCGAGATATCCGGCCTTGTAGACAAGCCCGACATAATCGGCGCAGTATTCGGGCAGACGGAGGGTCTGCTGGGCAGCGACCTGGACCTCAGGGAACTGCAGAAGAACGGCAAGATAGGCAGGATAGAGATAAGCACCCAGAACGCCGGAGGCAGGACCATAGGAAAGCTTTTCCTGCCCTCTTCGCTGGGCAAGGTGGAGACCTGCATACTTGCCGCGGCGGTGGAGTCTGTGGACAGGGTCGGGCCGTTCGAGACAACGTTCAAGATCGAAAAAGTGGAGGACACAAGGAACGAGAAGAGAAAGAAGATAGTGACTAGGGCGAAGGAGCTGGTAAAGCTCATGATAACCACGGGGCTTCCTGACAGCAGGGAGCTCAGCGACATGGTAGAGGTGGAGGTCAAGTCCAGCGCGGTCACCTCGTACGGGTCGGACCAGCTGCCATCCGGGCCAGACATAGACACCAGCGAGGAAGTTATGCTGGTGGAGGGGCGCGCAGACGTAATCAACCTGCTCAAGAGCGACATAACCAACTGCATCGCTGTCGGCGGGGCGGCGGGCACCATACCCAAGACCATAATTGACCTGTGCAACGCCAAGGAGACAACGATATTCCTTGACGGGGACAGGGGAGGGGACATGATACTGAAGGGCATAATGAATGCCGCGGAGGTGGACTTTGTAGCACGCGCTCCCGACGGCAAGGAGGTGGAGGAGCTTACAAGGAAGGAGATAATAAAGGCGCTGCGGTCGAGGGTGCCAATAGAACAGCTCTTCCCGAACCTCAAGAAGGGGGACAAGGCTAGACAGGAGCGCGGTGTGGAGGTCCCAAGGCAGGATAGCCCGCGCGGGCAGCAGCCCTCATTCAGCCGCTTCCAGCATGGCGGATTCCAGCAGGCAAGGCCGCCGGCGCAGGCACCCAAGGAGGAGGAGCGACGGCCACAAATGCAGCCTGCAGGCAGGCCGGCAGCGGGACCGGTACTGAGCCCATCCGACATAGCAAGCAACCTCTCGGGCAGGTCAAGAAGGGAGGCGGAGGGGCAGCAGCCGGCGCTCAACATAGACTCTGATGTCAGGGACGTGAGCGAGCCGGCGGCGGCAGGAGCAGGCGCGGCGGGGCCGAGCCAGAAGTTCGTCGCATCGCTTGACGAGCTGCACAACACCCTCAGAGGCAGGCTGTACCGCGACAGCGGTGAGATGATAGCCGAGATACCTATAAGGGAGCTGATCCAGGCCGTGCAGGACACCAAGGGGATAAATGCGGTAGTGTTCGACGGCATAATAACACAGAGGCTCATAGAGCTGGCATACAAGGCAGGCGTGAAGCAGATCTACGGCATAAGGCAGAACCAGGTGTCCAGGACATACGAGGGCATGCTGCTGTACACGAAGGAGCACTGACCCGGCCATCTTTGCTTTAATTTCCACGGGCGGGATTTCCGCCCGGTTTCTTCTGGGCCTAGCCGGAGGTCTGCGGCAGCAGGAGGGCATGTTGGACGTGCGCTTGGTTCATGTTAGACGCGTGTCATACCGAAAACGGCGTCGGCTTTTGCAGGAAACGCTTAAATATCTGGTGCAGCCCACCGCTTAGCATAGGGAAGGAAGGATACGGCACAGGGAAGGTGGTTGAATGGAGAGGATAAAGCTAGGGATAGACCTAGATGGCACGCTAGCCGATACTGAGGCTAAGCTACTGCGGGTGCTGGAGAGAAGGTACGGCATAAAGGTAACCCCGGAGGACATATGGGGCCCGGAATCCGGCAGGACCTTCAGCGGCACGGCAGGGATAGCCCGGCACTTCAACCTTACGTACGAACAGGTCAAGGACGCCTTCGTAGAGGCCTGGAGGGACTATAGGGACATACAGCTTGTGGACGAGAGCATACCGCGCATAATGAGGAAGGCGCAGAGGGACTACGAGGTGTGCATAGTCACGGCAAGCTACGGCAGCAGGGAGAACATAGAGGCCTGGCTAAGGCTAAACGAGATACCTTACGATAGGTTCATACAGGTGAAGTCGCCTGCGGAGAAGATGAAGGCGGGTATGGACGTGCAGGTGGACGACTCGGGCAGCGTAGCAAAGCTTTTCGGCGACAACAACGCAGCCTGCGTGCTTCTGTCTCAGAGGTGGAACATGGCCGACCAGCCATCGTTAAAGGAGCAGCCCACAGTCAGGATAGTGAACGGGTGGGACGAGGTGAGCGGCATGCTCGAGAGCGGCAGCGTAAAGAAGCTGATAAGGAAAGGGGCGCATGGCAGCTCGGTGGAGCTGCTGGTCAGGCAGTGATCAGAGCCTGCCCCTGAGGTCCGCCTCTGCTACGCCCTCGTTGCCTGGCACGCACCTGAGTATGAATGTCGCGTCGCTTATTATCGCGTTCATTGTGCCGGTGTGCAGGGTGTCGTGCCTAGGCACAGTGAGCACTGGCATGAAGCCCCCTGGCCTGCCAAGCGCCTCGGCCACGCTCGGGTCGAACCTTGCACCGGGGTGCTTGAACACGGCATGGCTGCCGTGTCCCCTGTCCTTGTCGAGCTGGAATCCGTATGATGTCAGCATGCGCGCCACGTCTTCGAAAGAGCGGTTACGCGCGGATGGCGCCTCGTGGCCCGTGAGCTTGCCCTCCCTGCGCTGGTTATAGCGCCGCATGTACTCGTCGGTAAGCTTAAAGCTCCCCATCCAGTTCCACCAGAATCTCCTTTGCGCCGATCTCGCCCCTGCCAAGGCGGCGCCGCGGCAGGCTGAACCCCATGCTCTTTGCGGCCAGGATATAAGCGAGATATGCGTCCTTTATGTTCTCTATGGCCTGCTCCTTCGTCTCGCCCTCTGATATGCAGCCCATGAGCGAGGGGACCGTGGCGACATAGCCCCCCTCGGGGCTTGCCTCCAGCCTTGCGACGAAACTTGCAGGCATTGAACCACGCTGTAATGTCAATTTAGGATTGCACTCAAAGATATTTATTTGTGGCTATAGCAGCCTTATGACCTCCCCTTCGTGCAGCGGCCTGAGGGAGCGGTCCGTCATCTGGAGCGAGTCAGGGAAGTGTATAAGGCGCATCCTCCTTTTTATATGGGCAGGCAGGGACGAGAGCGAGGAGTAGTCCGTGTGTATTCCATAGCCTGCCTCGTGGAATATAACGTCGCAACCGTCAAGGAATTCGATGAGTCCGGGATCGAACGCAGTGTCCGCGCTGTACCCGAGGGTGCGGCCCGCAAAGGACAGCTTCATGGAGATTGTAGGGACGGTGTGCCTGGCGCGCCGGACCTCCACGCCCACGCCGCACACTGTGCTGCGAATGCCCGGCCTCAGCTCCACGCCCTTGAAGTAGTCGCTGAACGCCATGCTCTTTGCTCGGTCGAAGCGCAGTTCGCCCATTCTGCCCATGCTCCCCTTCAGCTTCTGCCCCCATAGGGGACCGAGCACCTCCTTTATGGAGTATACCGCAGGCCGCTTCCCCTCCGCGAAGAACTTGTAGTATCCGAATAGCTCTAGGCCATTGGAGTGGTCGCCATGTATGTGGCTCACTATCACGTCGTTGACGTCCTTGATTCCGACCTTGTAGCGCGCCGCAGAGGCGCCGTCCTTAAGCACCTTCGCGAACATGCCGGGGCACTCCACTGCGACGAACTTGCCGCCTGCGTTTAGCAGGAAGCTTGCGGAGTACCTGTCCTGGGAGAACCCGTCGCCCGTGCCTAGCACCAGAACCTCGAATTTTGGCATCGCGAAGCGCCACTCACTTTTCCTTGCCTTCCGATGCCAGCTTGACGAGGTTCGACAGCAGGCGCCTTATGACGTCCCTGCCCTTCTCATCAACGAAAACCCCGTCCTTGATCTTGTCCTGCACCGTCGCAAGGAATACCTCAGGCTTTGTAACCGCACGCACGTTTATGAACAGGAACACCTGCCGCATGTGGTACTGCGCCCTGGAGCCGCCGTGCATGCCGTTTGAGCTGCTCATGAGCGCGGTGGGCTTACCGTCGAATGAATTGTCCGATGGCGGCCTTGTAGCCCAGTCCATCGCGTTCTTCAGGTACCCCGGAATCGAGTAATTGTACTCCGGGGTTATTATAAGCAGCGCGTCTGCGCCCCTTATCTTCGCCTTGAAGTCCTTGACGCTCTGCGGCTGGTCCGAATCGAGATCCTGGTTGAACGGTGGTATCCCGCCTATGTCAAACAGCTCCAGTTCAGCCCCTGGCGGCAGTAGCGATTTTGCCGATTCCATTACAATCCGGCTGTACGAGCCAGCCCTAAGGCTGAATCCAAATCCCAATATCCTTATATTAGCTGCCATTATACTGATTCTGTGGGAAAATTAATAAAGAGGGGAGATGGCGGCTTTCGGAAATGTTTAAATATGCAGAAGCGCAAATAAAATAGTTTAATTTTAAACTATTACGTCGTTATTCTGCGCGGGCATGCGGCGGAATGCCGGCCATGAGGGTGATTTGTTGAATGAGGACAGTTTCCTTAGCAGGGACATGAAAAAGACGGTGCTCAAGATAAGGATACTCGGGAGGATAAGCGCCGGAAAGGTGAACTCGTACGCGCTCCTGAAGGAATTCAGCGCCAAAGGCGACCTTGCCCGCTTCTTCAGCAAGGACGGAGGGATAAAGAACGAGATTTACAACACGATAAACAGCCTCCAGCGGTCCGGTTACATCAAGTTGTCGGAGAAGCTGGAGAACGGGCGGATGAAGCACTACTACACCGTGACCAGGAAGGGCAGGGGGGTGCTAAGGTCCGCGAAGGCGGTGCTGAGGTCCCACCTTGAAGAGCTGGAGGATATACTGGGAGGGTGATGTGGCGGATATAATCAGGATAGAGGGCCTGACCAAGAAGTTCGGCAGCCTTGTCGCAGTAAACAACATATCGCTCGGGGTCAAGAAAGGCGAGATATTCGGGCTGCTGGGCCCGAACGGGGCCGGTAAGACGACCACGATAAACATGCTTCTCACTTTGCTGGAGCCCACGGGCGGCAGGATACTTGTGGACGGCATGGATGTGCAAAGGCACCGTGAGGAGGTCAAACAGCTTATGGGGCTGATGACGCAGGAAACAGTTGTGGAGGCGGATCTCACTGCGCGGCAGAACCTGGTGCTGTTTTCACACCTCTACCACATACCAGGGGGCCAGATAGATGAGAGGGTTAGGGGCGCGCTGGAGGAGGCTGACCTGGTCAAGTTCGCGGACGTAAAGGCCGGCACATTTTCGGGGGGCATGCAAAGGCGCCTGGGGCTGGTCAGGGCGATGATACAGGAGCCGCCAATCCTCGTGCTTGACGAGCCGACCACTGGCCTGGACGTGCAGAATAGGTCAAGCATGTGGGCGCGCATAAAGCAGCTGAACAAGGCAGGCGCCACCGTAATACTGACTACCCAATACCTAGAGGAGGCGGACGAGCTGTGCGACAGGATAGCGATAATAGACCACGGCAAGGTCATAGCCCTTGGCACCCCCTCGGAGGTGAAGAGGATAGCCGGGAACGGGAGGGTGCTGGAGCTTGTGGTGAAGGTGGAGGAGGTGCAGAAGGTACTTGCGCTGCTC
>JAKAPJ010000020.1 GCA_021807115.1 Microcaldota archaeon | reverse complement strand
GCACGACTATGAGGAAGAGGGAAATGAAGGCGACGGACGTTGTTTACAACGTCTATCGGTACATGAAACTAAAGTATAATTTTTACCTCGAGGTTTTCTACAGGGCTCGCATCGTGGACGTCCTGAGTGTCAGGATCGCAGGGCGCTCTTGATTCCTCCGAAAACAGGCTTAGAATAGTAGTCGTAGTAGTACCTTGCCATTGCAAGGTAGTATAGCGCATACGAGGCGTCCTGGGTAGATTTGATGGCCTTCTGCAGCTTGGGCATAAGGTCTGATACCTTGTCCTCCAGATCCGCGTACCTGCCGCCGCGCACATCCGCGAAGTCGGACTTAAGCTCCGCCAGCGTGGCCCTGAGCTCTGTAATGTACTTGAAAGTGTCCTCAACCTGCTTCTGGGGCGAGGCGTAGCTGGAGACGCCCCTGGCGTCCCACTGGTACGTGGTGAACGCCTTCACCTCGTCTTTATCGTACTTGAGCCAGGCATCCAGCTGCTTTATTGCCTCGTCTATGCGTTCGTCAATCTTGTTGTTGGCGACGTAACTTGTGAACTGGTCCTTGCGCGCCTGGCTCGCGCCGCCATCGAGCCACAGTTCAGAGATGTCCTTGAACTGTCCTGCATACCTGAGCAGCTCGCCGAATGCCAGTAGCTTGGTGCTTAGGTCGTACGTGTGCTCTATGAACGCGTACGGGTCAAAGGACCATGCGTGGGACTGTTGCTGCGGTGATGCCCTGCCGTGCCCGGACTTCCTGCTTTTCCTAGCCATGCCAACAGACGGATAGCTCAGAGAATGATTTTATATGTTGTGCCGCACCCGAATGCAAAACGAATCGCGCTTAGAATCCGAATTTGCCCGCGCCCAACGTGCGGAGGCTTTCCGCGTTCTCCGACAGCAGCTTGGTCACGCTCCTTGACCGCTCAACCGCGTCACCGACGGCCTCTTCGAAGTCCGCCGTGGTGCCGTCCCTTATGGACTCCATTACCGCCCTCAATGATGTTAGCTCCAGTATTGCACCCTTCACGGAATCGAACGCCTTGTCCACATAGCCGTCTGACACGAACGGCATGGCGCCGCGCCTTGACCATTCCTCCCTCACGAACGACTTCATCTCATCCATGTCGAACTTAAGCCATGCAGTTAGCTGGTTTATGGCATTGTTTATCTCTTCGATGGGACGCTCATCCCTTATGTAGCCGGCCACTGCGGCGCGCATCTCCCCGGTCGCGCCTCCGTCAACCCAGGACTCTGACACATAGCCGAATCTCTGGATGCCCTCAATCTTCGATGCCGCGGCGGGCAGGCTAACGCTCAGCGACATGGTCCTTGCTAGAAAATCTTCCGAATCGAAGGTGCTGAACCTGAACTTTGATGGCATCGGCTTACCCTTCCAGGTATGGCGCCATGTCGCTTCTGGCTGGCGGAAGTGTCGTATCCCTTGCCTTCAGGCCATATTGTGCAAGGACGCTCTCCGCCTTTGATGCCGTATCTTCAAATGATTCTACCAGCTTCTTGGCCGCATCCATCGTTGCCTCGTACTTTGCGCGCATAAGCACCTCTACTGAGTGAGACACCGTATTTTCGTCCGGCATCTTGAATACCGTGCCCTTCAGAGCGGAGTCCTCCACAGCCTCCTGCCTTTTGTACTCCTCGTACGATGCCTTCATTGCGGCTATCTCCTTCTGCTTCGCATCAATGTATCCCTTGACCATGACATCTGTGAGGCCGTCAGTCTTGAAGAACTGCCTGATGCTCTGGAAAGAGTCAGGGGCCTTGAACATCTGCTTTAAGAATTCAGGGATATCGGTGGCGCCGGAGGCCAGAAGCGCCTCAGCGAGGGCGAGCTGCGGCAGGTTGTAATCGGTGGTCACGTGCTGGTTTGTCTGCGTCGTGGGTATGATGTGGGACATGAAGTGCGACACCGCCTTGAGGCTGTACCCGTGCTGTGCCACTAACTCCTTGGCTTCCTGCATGTATTCCTTTATCGCCAGGGCGTTGAGCCTGCTCGCCTCCGCGATGTAGTCGATGATCCTGATTGCCACGGACTTTGGGTCGCTCGGTTCGCCGGCTACCATCCTGCTTATGTATGTGCCAAGCACTTGGGCGGCGGCCTCGCCTATCTGCATGAACTTGTCGGTCTTGTTCAGAAGGGGCGAGGGTGTGTGCTGCGGGAGCAGGTAGCCGTTGAATATGAGCGCGTGGCCGAGCTCGTGCCCGATTACCTCGTCGACCTTCAAGCTTGCGCCGGAACGTCCATCGGGTTCGGGGTAGAACGGGCTCGCCGAAGGCCTGCTGTTTTCGTTGACGAACTTCACCAGTGTAGTCTCATTGAACACCAGTATACTGTTTGTCTTTGTATCGTACGCGGCGAAAATGCTCGGATCGGGGGGATGCGGAAGATAGACCACTTCCGGGCGGCTGAGTTCGACGCCAAGCGTGGACTTAGCTATCTTGTTCAGCTCGGCGAATATGGCATCAACGGTCTTCTCGATGTGGGTCTGGTACGCCTCGTACCACATGTCCATGGCTGAGTATGGTCCGGTGCCGCGCAGCATGCCTGCAATGCCACCGCCCTGCCCGTACTGCCCGTATCTTTGATCGTTTCCCCCGGTCGGCTTCGCTCCTGCCTTCGGTAGGGGGGGCCTGCTTGCAGTACCATAGTCATCCATATTCCCACCCGTCAAAACAAGTTAATACATAGAAAGTGGTATATATTTAATACTGCCGTGTGTCAGCAGCTGTTGTCCAGGATTATGTTCTGTGACCATGCTCCTTTCGCCACGCCGCTGGGTGGGATAGAAAGACCAAAATATATGGAGTTAGCAGAACCGGGTGGTATGACTATTCTTGTGTCTGTTTGCACGCTGCCGCCGTAGAGCGAAAGGGAGTTTCCGATCCCAATGCCCGCGCTGGTGGGATTCCACAGGGTGTTGGCCACGTAAAACATGTTGCTGCCTGATATCCAGTTTGTGCCTGAGACCAGCAGGTTGGCGTTTGTATTGCCATTTGCGTTAGTGTCAATCACGATGTTGCCAGTTGCGGCTGTGCCTCCCGGTTCAAGGTTTCCGAAATTTATGCGTATGTTGTTTAGGCTGATGAAGCATGCGGAGGGCACAATTACGTTTGCCATGACGTTTGTTGTGGCGCTTTGTATAGGGCCGCAGCTGTTCCGTAGGACGATGTTCTGTGTGTATGTTCCGGCTGCCTGCCCCGGAGGCACCGACATGCCGAAGTAGAGGCTGTTAGATGCAAGGCTTGGTACCGTTATGCTGCTGTCAAGCAAGCTTGACGTAAGGCCGTTCCATAGGCTCAGCCCGTTGCCGACCCCCGCAGGGGCGCTTGTCGGGTTCCACAGAGTATTTGAGACGAAGAAGTTCTGCACTCCAGATATCCAGTTGGACCCCGCGGTAAGGATGTTGGCTGTGTAGCCTATTGAACCGGAGACGGTAATTAGGTTGCTGGTGGCGGATGCGCCAGTAGGCACGACGGTGCCGAAGTTTATCGAATTGGTGCTTAGGACCACTTGGCATTCTGCCGTGTTGTACGTTATGGAGTTATAGATTGTGGTAGGCGGGACTGCCGCATCAGTATATATTGCATTCACTGTGAACTGCCCGGTCCCCCAGGCGGGGTTCTGGACAAAGGTGAATGTGTTGGATGTTAACGGTGTGTTCCGCAGCAAGGAATTGTCAACAATGCCGATAGAGTTGTACACCAGTATGTTGATGGTATACATGGGAGTGCCGCCCGACAGCGCAGTGGAGATTGTCTGCAGCTGGCCGAAGTTGGCTATGGCGTCTGATGCAGTGAGCAGGGTAGACAGAAACGGGGTGTTTGCGGCATATGTGAGGGTGTTAGTAACGACATTACCGACAGTTGCGCCGTCGGTTATTATTACATTTGCCCTGAACTGCCCGGTCCCCCAGGCGGGGTTCTGTGTAAAGGCGAAGGAATTCGCGCCTGGCGCAATATTGGAAAACTGCGCGCTCGTCACAAGCCCAATCGAGTTGTATATAAGGTAGTTGTAGCTGTATGGCGACGTTCCCCCTGACAGGGTGGCAGTGAGCGTCTGCCGAAGGTCCGCATCGATAATGGAGTTTGAGGCAGTGAACGATGTGGATGACACAGGGGTGTTGACGCCGTAGATTACACCATTGTATGTGTGTGTATCAATCGCACATGTTGGGCAGTCCTGATCTGATATTATGGCGTTTACCATGAACTGCCCGGTCCCCCAGGCGGGGTTCTGCTTGAAAGTGAACGTGTTGCTAGGCGACTGGACTACAGTGAGCATGTTTGTGACAAGCCCCATGCTGTTGTAGACCAGATAGTTGTAGGTGATCACATCAATCTCATTCTGCGCGAGGGCGTTGACGACCTGGTATTGATTGGTGTCTATCAGGGTATTGGATACGCTGGCATAGAATTGCGGTATGAATATCCAGTTGGCTGTAACGATGCCGTTGCCTTCCACCGTGAGGAACGTATTTGGAGCACCTGAATTTGACACGGACAGGTTTATGCTGTTGCTCACCTGCCAGCCGCCGAAGTCATATTCGGTGTTGGCGGGAGCTAGGGGCGCTATGGCGTTTATGGTGCCGGTGCCGATTATCATCTGGCTGATGCCATTTGAGAGGGAAACACCATTTGATACTATGTTCGCGGCGGCGGGACTGGAGTCAAATATTGCATTATATGCGCCAAACACGTATGCGGCTATCGCCAGCCCCGAAGCTGCCGCAGTGGTCAAGCTTGCCGTGTAGGTGTTGGACGGAGCCATGCATGTGGCTATTTCCGCATCAGATGCGGTTCCGGATGCCCGGGATTGCACGGTGCAGCCCGCGCCGGATGGCAAAGTCACGCCGCTGAATGGCTGGCCGCCAGAGGCGAATCCTAGCACCACGAAGCTGTTACTGGGCCCTGTGTTGAAGTTTAGGTTCAGCGTAGTGCCTGCCGGGTTATTCGACTGGTACACCGCCCCGTTCCTGAAGATCACATTTGCGCCAATACCTGCAATGGAGCCTGAATATGATAGACCGCCAGTACCAAGCGTGAACGAGCCTTCGTTTCCGTTTACAAGTGAATTGTGGCCTATGGAGGCCGCGTCGGTGTAGCGGGCGCTTGGGGATCCCGTAGAAGTGCAGGCGGAGCTATTGGTGTCGTTTATGTAGTTTGCTGCTAACGAAGTGCATCCGGATGCTTGGTCGCCGTTTGTATTGTATCCGCTTGCATAAAACCATGTTTTGTAGTTTGCCGGGAGTATGAGCAGGTCATTGTTGGTTGCAACGGCCGCATTGCTTGCTGTGAAACCCACCGCATAGCTCGAAAATGAATTTGACTGTGCAGTGTAAATGTAGGATGTGCCGTTAAAGCCCGTAAGGAACGTGGGTAGGGCGGTCCAGGCGCCTCCGACGTACTTGAACAGCCTGACACTGCTTGGCGCATTGACTTTCCCATCAAGCCATTGCGAAGGGACTGAGAAGCCGTATGACACCCCATACACGTAATTATCCGCGGCGCTGTAAGTTCTAGACGAGGAGTTGTACGCTGTACCGTTTATCTGGAAGTACTGGTACACCGGGCTCGGAGGAGAGGGGAGGGACATCAGTGCAGCTGATGCGTTGTATATGGATATGTTGATGCTGCTTGCACCGGGCGCCATGTTGAAACTCACCTGTCTAACCACTGAGGCGCGCACGCTAAGCATAGCCGATGAAATGTCTGATACTGGGAAAGCTGCCCTTTCTATTCCGCCAATTTCGGAGGTGGTGAAATATGCTATAGTGGAAGTTGTGGTGGATACGGATGTTGTGGTTGTGGTGGTTGTGGCTATCGTTGTTGTGGTGGATGTGGAATTCCTCATGAAGCTTACGGTGTAAGAACCGGACCCGGAAATCATCACATTGCCCGATGCGGGATCTGGTACCCACACCGTATTTGAGTAGTATGGCCTCTTTATGTTGAAATCGTATGTGCCGTTGCGTATGAGGAATATCGCGGAGCCTGGCGCGGTCTGTTGCGAAGACAGACTGCCCAACGTAACCTGCCATGTGGCGTTCTGAGGCAGCCCGATTTCGTAGAATGTCACGTTGTTGAGTGATGGGGCGTTGGCAGGGGGGATGGTGGTGGCTAGTGTGGTGGATACGGTTGTAGTGGACGTGGCAGATGTTGTGGGGACCGTGGTCGTTGCTACGGTGGTAGACGTAGTGGTCGTCTGTGGCGCGGGTACATTTGCAGTGAAATATATATGCATGATGTTCCCAGACAGGATCGTGCCGGTAGCAGGGCCTGGCGCGTATACGGTGTTGGGGAGCGTAACATTCGGTACATAGAAGGCGTACATGTAGTTCGCGCTGGTGGTAAAGATTATGGCATTCGGTACGATTCCGGTAATGTTTATGTCCGCTAGAGCCACAGACCACTGCGCCCCCCCGGGAAGGCCGGTCTCCTCGAACGTCGTGTTTACTGCATTTATGCTCGTCGTTGCAGCTGCGCTAGGGATGGTAGTGGATGTCGTGCCGAGCGTCGTGACTGATGTGGACGCAGTGGACGATGTTGTTGTGTTGTACCCCTGTATGGAAAAATTGATTATGTATGAGGCTGAGCGTGTTACTACTACATTCCCATGCGACGGCATTGCGACATAGGTTATGCCAGAAGAGACTGTTTTTGGTATCACATACGAGAAGGTGCCGTTAACCACATTGAACATGGCCGGTTCTGGGGCGGGCTGCTGTGAGGACATGTTGTTCAGGCTGGCGGACCATGTGGTGTTGTATGGTAGGCCGGTCTCCGAGAATGTTATGTTGTAGTTATATGCAACAGGCGTAGCATTGGCCGGAATTTGGAACTGCGCGTCTACAAGATCCATAATTAGCGTAGCAGTGGAGGTGAGGTTTTTGGCGTATAATGTGGCGCTCCAAGGTGGCGGCATGCTATTGCCGTACGCCTGCCCTGCTGCGAAGTTGAATGCGACGGCTAGCAGTAACAGTATGTAGAACGTCGCCTTTCCGCTGTTCAATCCCATGGTTATTGGACCTGTTTTTCAGATCGGACAGTTCCCTTTTTTATCCAAGATACGCCGTGCAGCGTCACTTTTATGGAGTGGGTCCTCTCAAGATACGCCAGCACAGACATCAGAGCGTTGTGGTTTACTTGCTTTGGTAGGCTCCTCTTTATGTCGGCGATCGATGCTGCGGATGTTGTGGTCAGCCCGCGTATGGTTTCCTCGACCATTATCACCGTCCTCAAAGTAGGGGCGTGTTTTCTCTCGTTTACCATTTTACCACAGCTCGATATTAGCAAATAGGGGTTACAGATTAGACGGAATCTTCTATATATGTTATCGCTTTGACCTGCTACGCATGTGCTATGCATGCTTTGCAGAACCGTGCGGGAGCGCCGGTTAGAATGCTGGATTCTGATCTTCGCTTGGCCCATCCTTCTTCTTTCCGCCCCCACCTGATTTGGGCCGGGGCTTTGGCTTGGGTTTGGGCTTAGGCGCTACGGTTTCGTCCCTGGCGCCGCCCTGGCTTTGTGATGGTGCCTGGCCATCGGGGAGCTTGCTCTGCCTGAGCACCTCGCCCGCCTTGAGCTCCAGGTCGTTGAACTCCTTGGACAACCTCTTCGCGAGGTCCATCGTCGATTTGTACTCGGTGCTTAGCACAAGTTCCTGGGCGGGGCTCTGCATAGTGGCAGTCGGGTCAAACGGCCCGCTGTCCTTGGTCTGGTCCTCCCTGAGCTTCTTGTAGGCCTCCCTTATGTAGTTTATCTCGCTCTGCTTTAGCGCCACATAGCGCTTGACTATCTCGTCGGTGTAGTCCTTGGAGTCCATCATCTCCTTTACATCTGGGAAGGCGTGCGGATCCTCAAACAGCTGCTTCATGAAGACCTCCATCTTCATGCCATTGGCGTTCATTAGCGCCTTGACCATCGCCAGCTCCGGATAGAGGTATTTTGTGTCGCTTACCGTGGAGTTCTCGTCCATGCCGCTTATGACCTCGGCGAACTTCTTTACCAGCCCGGGATTGTAGCCGTACCGCTTCCTGAGCTGCTCTGCCTGGGAGACGTACTGATCTATGGCATCGGAGTTCTTGCTGCTCACCTCTGCCACGAACTCCGCTATGTGGCGGGCTATTGTCTTGTTGTCGGTTTGCAGTCCGGCCACCTTGTTAGAGACATAGAACCCTATGACGTCTGCCGCGCCTTCCTCTATCTGCAGCAGCCGCTCCGGATCCTTGAGCAGAGGGGACAGGCCCTTGATGTTAGGGTAGTAGGATTGTATTATCAGCGCGTGGCCGAGCGCGTGGCCGAGCTCGTGGCCTATGACGCGCGGCACATCATCTATGCCGGTATTTGCCCCGCTTGGGCTGCTCTTGAGCATCTTGTATGCCTGGAACGTGGGATCGTCATATACCACTATTGTATTCGCCTGCGGCCCGTCAGGTATGTACTGGGCATACGCGGGCATGCCCATGCTGTAGTCGAAGACTACCTTTGGCTTGACCATCTCGGTGCCGAACATCGCCTTTGATATGCCGTTGAGCTCGGCGAAGATCTTGTCTATGTTCTCCTGCACGAACGCCTTGTATTCGGCGTACTCGTTGGTGTACCTGTATGGGGGTTCCTGCTTTATCCCGCCGACGCCCTTGCCCTTGAGTATGTCCTCTATCTGGGCGGCGGTGAGCTTGATTGATCCGTTTGTAGGCAACCCGGACCCCTCGCGAACAAGTCCCTCGACCCTGTCGTTTATTACCTGTTCCAACTGATTGGGTGTAAGCTTTAACCCGGCGGCGCGCACGGGCGGCACTGTGCGCAGCAGGTCTGCAGGCGCAGCATGGTCCGCTTTCTTGCCTTTAGTTGTGCTTTCTTCCATGTTCCCACCCATCTACAAATTATAGTTTTATCGTGCTAATATTTACGCATTTGTATTCCAACTTCTTAAGAATCTGCCCGTAGCCGATGCGGCGGGGGCGGTCAATACATGTGCTTAAGGCGATCTATGCGCTCGTCTATCGGGGGGTGGCTGGAGAAAAGGTTGGTTACGCTCTTCGCGCTAAGAGGGTTGGAAAAGTACAGCGATGCGGTTATGTCGTTGGCTGCGGCGACCGGCCTTGCAATGGGCTTTGCGGTGTAGTCCCTTATCTTCGTCAGCGCGCTGGCTAGGGCCTCCGGATCCCTTATCATCCTTGCGCCGTTGGCGTCAGCCATGTACTCCCTGCGTCTGGATATGGCAAGCCTTATTAGCAGGGCGAAGAGAGGTGCCAGAAAGCTGATGACCAGCCCTATCACAACTATAGCGCCGCCGTCCCTGTTCCTGCCCGTGCCTATGCCACCGAAGAAGAACATGTTGCGCATCACCGCGGCCATCAGGCCTATGGCGCCGGCGAAGACGACTGCAACCATCATGAACAGTATGTCGCTGTTGTAGACGTGGGACATCTCGTGCGCAAGCACGCCCTCCAGTTCCCTCTTGTTCATCATGGACAACAGACCGCTTGTAACCGCCACGCTCGCATGGGTCTTGTCCCTGCCGGTTGCGAAGGCGTTGGGGCTGGGGTCGGGTATTATGTACACGGCAGGCATTGGCATCTGGCCCGCCAGCGCGAGACCCTCTATAGTATCGAACAAGTAGGTGTAGTCCTTCCTGTCGGCCTTCTGCGCCCGGGATATCTTGAGGACCATGGCACTGCCATAGAAGTACGTGAACGCCGCATATGCGACTATGATTATGGCACCGATTACTAGCGCGAATGGGCCTCCGCCGAAGAACTCCGCGAAAACGTACACTATCAGGAAGAACAGCGCCGAGAACACCATCATGAGAAGTATCGACTTTATCCTGTTGCCGCTGATGGCGTCAAAATAGCTTGCCATGGTATCGTCTTTGCATCAACCCTTCTTTGGCGAAGGCGCGGCCGTGGGTGCGGCGGCTGGCGGCTTTGGCCTTCCCTTCCCCCTGGAGGGTGGTGGGGCGGCCTTTGGCGCGGGGGCGTTCACATCGTCGAAGTTCGCCTTTGGCACCTCCTTCTCGTCCTCTGGCGCGGTGAAGAAGTCGTGCTGTTTGAAACCGAACGTGTTTGCCACTATGTTGCTCGGGAACTCCTGTATCGCGTTGTTGAAGTCCAGCACATAGTCGTTGTAGGACGTCCTCACGAACGCTATCTTGTCCTCAGTGGCCGTTATCTGCTCCTGCAGGTCTATGAAGTTCTCGGATGCCTTAAGCTGCGGGTAGTTCTCAGCGACGGCAAACAGGGTCTTGAGGGCAGTGGATAGCTGGTTGTTTGCCTGCGCCTTGTCCTGCATGGAACCGGATACCAGCGAACTCCTAAGCCGCGTTACATCGGTAAGCACGCCCTTCTCGTACTTCATGTATCCCTTGACGGTCTCCACCAGGTTTGGTATGAGGTCGTACCTGCGCTTGAGCTGCACGTCTATCTGCGCGGCGGCGTTCTGCACCCTGTTCCTCTTTGATATCAGGCCGTTGTACAGTACCACCAATGCCAATATTAGCACGCCTACGACTATGCCTATGTCTAATCCAATCCCCATCTAAGCACCTTGGCCGCGATTTAAGGCTTATATTGTTATGCCTACAAAAGCTTTATAATGAATCTTTAGTTTCGGTTACTGCGCGCCCTGCGTACAGATGCCGAAGGACGACAAACAGCAATTACGAGCATTGGTGATGATTTGGCGCAGAGCAGCATACAGTTTGATTTTTCAGGCATGAACAGCACGCTGCTTATTAGGAGCACTGCGCAGGTGCCATTGAAGGGCAGGAGGGCGTCGGGTACGTTCGCACACCTTGGGTACTCGCTTGGGGTCAGCGCGGTGGCATTAATCCTTTCTGCGACAACCGGCGCGCCATACCTGTGGCCGTCCATAGCCCTGCTCGTTGACGGATACTTTGGCCTTAGGGCTTTCTCAGATTACCAGGTGTTCAGCAGCACCCCGCTCACCAAGGTGTCTGCAGCCCCTTACGGGCTGGGCGAGTTCACGGTCAGGGCCGTACCAGAGACCGAGGTACAGTTGCAGGCACCCATAAGCAAGGCTGCCTGCACCTATTACAGGCTGGAGCTGCACGAGATGAGGGAGACAGGCTACGGAAAGAACAGGCATGCTGAAGACGTGATAGTGGGAGTGACACAGCACGGCGTGCCGACCCTCCTTTCTGACGGAAGCGGCTACCTTATGGCTGATTTCAACACAGGGGACATCCACACCGAGCAGAACTACTTCAGGCCGGATCTGCCCGGCAGCGGGCCGCTGAGCATGGGGCTAGGAGGACTGGGTGGAGCCATGGGCATGGTGGACGGGGGGGCCGCAAGGGCGTACCTAGCTGAGGTAGAGGCTGCGAGGGGAGGGACTGTGACTAACATGATGCAGTTCACCAAGGGCAGCGGAAACGTGTACTTCATAGAGTACTACATGCCACTTGACAAGGACCTCTTTGCGCTGGGAGTAGTATCTGCCACAGACAAGATGTTCAGGAATGCACCCTTAAAGCAGATAGGGGTAGATACTACGACCAAGATATTTTCCGTGCTGCCGGAGCCCAAGGGGAAGGCTATGAACAGCCTGCTCATAACTGCGGGCGTGTCCATACTGCTCCTGTTCGCCATGCTCTTCCTCGCATACTACACCTATGGCCATGGCAAGCTGTAGCGGGGCGGGGCGTCAAAACGCTTTAATATAAGGCGCGGGAATAACTTAAATGCGCAATGCAGGGACCGATAGGCATGGAGAAGACCATAGGGGGTGGCAAGGACTTTGTGGAGACGCTGCGGCGCGGGCTGTCCGTTGATGAGCCAGTGGTTTCTGAGAAGGACAGACAGGCGTGCGTTGCCGTGATAATTGTGCGTGGAGAAGACGGGTTCAGCGTGCTTATGATAAAGCGCGCTGAGAGGGACGGCGATGCGTGGTCGGGGCAGATGGCATTCCCTGGCGGCAAAAGGGAGAAGGAGGACCGCAGCTACAGCGCCACGGCGGAGCGCGAAACCCTGGAAGAGGTGGGGATCGACCTCGCACAGGGAGCGAGGTTTATCGGATATATGGAGCCGCGCAAGACCAAGACGGGAAGCATTGTTGTCGTACCTTCGGTATTCGTTCTTGACAGGAAGGTGGAGGCCAGGCCGAATGAGGAGGTAGCGTCATTTGTGTGGGTACCGGTACGGGAGCTATCAAGGCCGGAGAACTCGACAACGTACAGGGATGGTAAGGAAGGGGCGGTCCAGGACATGCCTGCCGTGGCGGTTGGGGGCCATGTGGTGTGGGGGCTCACCTATGAGATAATAGGGGACATGCTGCGTGGATGGGTGGGCGGCAGTTAAACGCAGCACAGGAAAAGGGTTTTAAAGCGTCTTCGCCATATTCAATTACGCTTATTTGCCAACAGTGGCGTGCATGAGGGGGAGGAAGGCGGTTGGTACCGCTGCAGGGAAGGACGCATACTGGCACAAGAAAGCCGAGAGGCTGTCAAAGTCGTACGCAGGCGGGGAGGCGACCTACGCGAAGTGGAGGAAGCAGGTGCTGGATCCCTGGAAGGGGGAGCCTTCCGACCGGGGCGGCAGGCGGCTTGTGTACGGCAGCGAGGACGCGGCGAGGGGCAGCGGTGAGATGCCCGGCGTGTACCCGTTCACCCGTGGCATATACCCTAACATGTACAGCGGCAGGCCGTGGACCATGAGGATGTTCTCGGGATTCGGCACGCCGGAGGACACT
Source organism: Microcaldota archaeon (assembly GCA_021807115.1). Taxonomy (GTDB): domain Archaea; phylum Micrarchaeota; class Micrarchaeia; order Micrarchaeales; family Micrarchaeaceae; genus JAJZYD01. Next base: position 7,300 of record JAKAPJ010000020.1, on the reverse strand, counting down.
AACAGGAGGCTGCGCTACCTGCTGCAGCACGGCGAGACCGGACTGAGCATAGCGTATGATGAGCCGACCCTGTACGGGATAGACTGCGACAGCGACAGGGCGCACGGCGAGATAGGTAAGTGCGGCGTGAACGTCACCACACTGAAGGACATGGAGGTGATATTCAATGGCATACCGCTGGACAAGGTCAGCACGTCGATGACGATAAACGCGCCTGCCATAATAGTGTTTTCGATGTACGTTTCTGTCGCCGCCAAGAATGGGGTGAAGCCTCACCAGCTCTCCGGGACGCTCCAGGCGGACATTCTCAAGGAGTATATAGCGCAGAAGGAATGGTTCTACCCGCCCGAGGCGCACCTGAGGATGATCAGGGACATAATGCTATACTCGGTGAAGAACATCCCGAAATGGAACTACATAAGCGTGTCTGGATACCACATAAGGGAGGCTGGGGCCACCGCCCTGCAGGAGCTAGCATTCACGCTGGCAGACGGGTTCTACTACGTGGAGCAGGGCATAAAGGCAGGCCTGAAGGTGGACGACTTCGCGCCGCGCATATCGTTCTTCTTCGACTCCGGCATGAACATGTTCGAGGAAATAGCGAAGTTCAGGGCTGCAAGGCGGATATGGGCAACTGTGATGAGGGAGAGGTACGGAGCAATGAACCCGCGATCCCTGAAGCTGAGGTTCCACTCGCAGACGTCGGGATACACGCTCACTTGGCAGCAGCCTCTCAACAACATATCACGTACCGCACTTGAAGCGCTCTATGCAGTCCTGGGAGGTACCCAGAGTCTGCATACCAACTCGTACGACGAGGCGCTGGCGCTGCCTACGGACGAGGCGGCCAAGGTTGCGCTGAGGACGCAGCAGGTAATCGCTGAGGAGACGGGAGTGGTGGATGTGGTCGACCCGCTCGGGGGCTCCCACTACCTAGAGGAGCTCACTGACCACATGGAGCTGCAGGCCTACGAGTACTTTGATAGGATAGAGAGGGAGGGTGGGCTGCTTGAGGCGATCAAGAAGGGCTACCTGCAGAGGGAGATAGCCGACTCGGCATATGCCCGGCAGAGGCGGCTTGAGGAGAACGCCGAAGTTATGGTGGGCGTAAACAAGTACAGGGAGGAGGACGAAAGGCCGATCAACACGCTCAAGATAGGGGTGGACGCCGAGCGCATACAGCTCAGGAGGCTTGGGCAGGTGAAGAGGGCCAGGAACATGGGCAGGGTGGGGCGTAGCCTGGAGAGGCTGCGCAAGGCCATGCAGTCAGAGACAGAGAACCTCGTTCCGCATGTCATGGAGGCCGTGCAGGCATACGCGACAATAGGGGAGATAGTCAAGGTAGGGAGGGATGTTTATGGAGAATGGGAAGAACCGAAAATCATCTGATAGGCCGATAAGGGTGCTGCTCGCGAAGCCCGCGATAGACGGGCATGACAGGGGCGTGTTCGTGCTCGCCAGGGCATTCAGGGACGCAGGAATGGAGGTGATATACCCGGGCCTGCTACCTACGCCGGAGGAGATAGTTGACATCGCCGTGGACGAGGACGTAGACGTGATAGCGATAAGCCTGCTGAACAGCTCGCACATGGCGGTGTTCAGGAAGCTGATGGCCCTGCTCAGGAAGAGGAAGGCGACAGGCATAGCGGTTGTGGGTGGTGGCATAATACCAGAGGATGACAAACCCGAGCTGGAGAGGATGGGGGTGACGGGGAACTACGGCCCGGGGACCCCCATGTCGGAGATAATAGCGCACATAAGGAAGAGGGCGGCGCAGGCGCGGGCCGCCAAATGGAAAGGACGCTGAGCAGAAGCACAGGGGCGCCTGGCGGTTTTTTGCAATTTGGGATCTCTTAAATATTATCCACGGCGCTATATCCAACATGGAGGCAGGGAGGGAAAATGCGTTTGTGGACAGGTTCCTGCAGGGGCGCAGGGTCAGGCTTGCTCCGGAGAGGATGGTAGCGAGCGTGGACGACGACGGCACAATACTTATGGACCCGCTTGTCGCGAAAGTCGCTATGTTCGCAGAGGGGAGGGGGATAGGGTGGGTGCGCGGGGGCGTGTCTTTTATAGCGGATCACGAGTATGGCCACCATGCGATGGGCGCCCCGATACCTGAAAGCAGGCTGGTCATAGAGGCCGGGGAGACCAGGGCGAACGTATACGCCCTGGCTAAGAGCAGCAGGCCGCTTGAGGATTTCTCTTCGATGCTGGCGCTGGTAGCTGCAGTGCAATACTGCGGCGCGATGAGGCAGAACTGGATAGACAACCATTTCTTCGAGCTGAGGTACGGCGGCGGCAGAGTGGAGGATGCCGCATCGCGCAGCATAGACGACACCATAAGGCACCAGGAGGCCAGCAGGTACCTAAGACAGGACGCCCTGGATAGCGCCAGACGGGAGGGACTGTCGAAGTTCATGGAGCTGCTGCGCGAGGTCCAGGGGGGCATCTGAAGCGCGGGCATGTTCATAATTTACATCTTTCATGGATTCTGCGCGCCGGATGCCGCGATGAGTATTTAAGGCTGGCTTGCCATTGAGTTTTCATGGACATTGCCAGGATTACGGCAGGCCTGAAGAAGGGGGACAGAGCAAGCATAGCCAGATGCATGACCCTGGCGGAGGACGACCCTGCAGCGTTCTCCAAAATCGCCAAAAAGCTTTATGACCCTAAGCGCATGCCGCGCGTCATAGGCATAACCGGCCCGCCGGGATGCGGCAAGAGCACCCTCATATCGCAACTGGCGCCCAGGCTTGCTGCCGGTGGGCACAGGCTGGGGATAATAGCCATAGATGCCACAAGCCCGTTTACAGGAGGCGCGTTCCTTGGCAACAGGATAAGGATGGAGGAGACAGTCAAGGCAGGCAAGATATTCATGCGCAGCATCGCCACTAGGGGGGCGAAGGGGGGCCTTACGGAATCGGTCATGAGCTCGATAATGGCGCTATCGTGCGCAGGCTACGACATGGTGGTTGTGGAGTCAGTGGGGGCGGGTCAGGCCGATGTTGACATACTCAACATATCCTCCACAGTGCTCCTGGTCCTGGCGCCGGGGCTCGGAGACGAAATACAGGCGATGAAGGCAGGGAGCATGGAGATTGCAGACATCTTCGTAGTTAACAAGTCAGAGTTGCCTGGCGCGGATGTGGCGAAGAACGCCATACTCAGCTACCTCTACACACTGCAGGGGCACTCCTCGAAGAAGGTTACAATGACTAGCTGCACGAAGAAGGAGGGTATAGACCTGCTTGCCTCACTGGTGTTCGATCATGAGAAGGGCGTGGATCCCGCGGAGTTCGCGGAGAGGGCCTTCAGGATGGAGGTGGACAGGATAGCCAAGGAGCTTGCTTCAAAGAGGATAGAGAGCGTGGCGGCAGGCAGCGGCGCTGAGATAGGGAGGATGCTTAAGAAGGGCATGGACCCGTACACGGCGGCTAACGCGCTTCTGAAGAGGTCAATGGGATGACGTTGCATAAGGTGGTTTTATGGCCGGCAAGAAAGAGATCGTATCTGCGGGCGCGCCGAAGGCGATAGGCCCGTACTCCGCAGGGATGAGCGCAGGGGACTTGGTATTCTGTTCGGGGCAGATAGGGATAGACCCGAGGAGTGGCGAGATCGCTAAGGACATTGCAGGCCAGACATCGGGCGCGCTGAAGAACCTTGAGGCCGTCCTAGGTTCGGCAGGCCTTGGCATGGAAAGCGTGGTAAAGACAACTGTGTTCATGACAGACCTGTCGGAGTTCCAGCAAATGAACGAGGTGTATGCGCGGCACTTCAGGCAGCCCTACCCTGCACGCAGCACAGTGCAGGTCGCCGCGCTGCCCCGCGGCGCCAAGGTAGAAATCGAGTGCATAGCGGCTAGGGTTTAGTCCAGATGCACATGCTTCAGGGCAACTTGCAGTATACATAGAGCACACCGTTGACATCATCGAGAAGCGCGTATCCCTTGCGCCACACCTCCATTCGCTCCGACGCGTGCATCAGGTATTTTTCCTTGTCATCGAACTTTACGTCTCCCAGCGCAATCAGTGAAGCCATGAGCGCGACATCGAGGGCCGCGCGCGGCGCGAAGTTCGCTTGCGGCTCCTTTACGGCATTGTTGACTGCGGCTATGGCAAGCTTCTTGACCCAGTCTATGGCGGCCTTCCTCTTTGAGGCTTCGGCAGCCTTGAAGGCCCCGACATCCGCAGCAGTGAATGCAAACGACCACATGAACGCGTCAGGGTCGCTTAGCGCCCCTTTGTGGGCAGCCAACTTTGCGTCCTGCCAACTGCCACCGTAGAAAATCTTCCATTCCGGCCGGGGCTTTCCGTCAGGGTTGAGAAACTTGATGCTCCTTATGCCAGAAAGAAATTCCTTAACCGCGGCAATACGGTCTGCAGGCAAATCTGCTAGGTCGCCCTGCGATTTGTCCACGGGTTGAACATCGACCCCCGTGGTAGTGAGGTTGGCGGTGCTTATGGCGTGGCTTAGCGCGTCCAGCTCGTCGGCCAGCTTCCTCGCATATGGTGCACATTGCACTGTTGCCCCAACTGTGGCCTTTGGGTTGCCTGGCACGCTCATTAGGCGTTCGGCGGGGGGAGGGGCCGCCTCTGCGGCGGGGGCGGCTTTGATGATATCGGCGACACGCTCATTATTGCAATCAGCTTCAAGCACCTCCCTAGCAAATTTCGCAACCGTGTACCCATTGGCCATCGCCGCAGGGAGCAGGTAGGCGCGCTCCCGCAACTGTGCGCTGGAGGCAGCGTCCCATCTTTCGCCGACCACCCTTATTGCCTTTGACAGGGCAGGAAGCCTGGCAAATATGTCAATCGGGTTGCCATCGGACGGTGCGCATACACTTGCCTCATCCGCATTTAGGAACATTGTGGCGGGCACCATCACCATGACGGATATGGCAGAGTCTAGCAATGGGGCAAGCGATAGCATTATTCGATCTGCGTGAACGGTATGCGGATGAGATTCCTGCTGTTCTGTTGCATGTTCATCTGCTGCCATTGAAAGACCGGTGATTATTTTTGACCCGGACCCGCAGGGAATTACCGCGGACCGCATTTTACCTCGTGAAAATATGGTAGACGCACTATTTAGAGATTTGCGGTGACTGGATTGGCGCCTGAAGACCCTGAACGCGGAGCGCAGTTAGGATAGTGTTTTAAGTTTTGATATTTAATCTGATTTATGGAAGGCGAAGCGGCAGGCACTCAAGAAGCAATGGGCTCTATGCTCGTGGAGCGCAGCAGGGACAAGATAGTTTTCATGGACAGCAGAGGCAAGGCGCTTTTCGTCTCCAAAAGGCTGCGCAGGTTGGATATACGTTATGAGATAAGGAAGGCTGACGGCACGCTGATTGCCACAATCGTGCAGGCCAACGGCGGCACATACCAAGCAGCGGTGTACGACAGCCTTAACTATCTTGCAGGATCCATAGTCGAAGTTGAGCCCGGCAGCTCTCTCAACAAGGGCTACATAATACTCAGCAAGTCGAACGATGAGATAGCGAGAACAACGGGATTCCCAATGAACAAGAATTTTGTGGTAACCGCTGCGCCAGATGGGAAGGAGGTTGCAAAGATGGTGAAGCACAAGCCGGCAAACATCTTTGAAAGCATAGCAATGTTCATGAGGAGCACATACATGCTGGAGAATTTCGGAAGCACGCTCGACCCTGTGCTACTGATGGCTGCAGTTGTGATCTACATAAATACACTGCACAAAATGGGGGAAGTGCCTTAGTGCGGCCCTGGGCGCAATAGCACGACGGACACTCTGTACCGGTTTTAAGCATTCAAATTGGCCAATAGGAGACGGGCCTGTGAAGCCGTAGACACGCCTGCATTGTGGCAGCGGCTTTTGGATAGGCGGGTGTTCTGGTCCATGATGTTAGTAGATATAACAGCATTGGCATGCGTCGGATATAAATATTACTGACAACATAGAGCCTCCGACTGATGAAGCACTATGGACAGATCATACAGCAAGGGACGATTCGGAGCCTTGCGCGGTGTAGACGGGTGGAAGTGGCTTGTACAGCATTATGCCATAGCGTTCGTGCTTTTCACGGTCATATTCTATGCATTCGCAACGACATGCTGGCAGGTCTGCCCGGTCGGATACGGTATTCTGTACGCCACGGCTGCACTTGCTGTTGTGTCGGTAACATCGTTTTATATGGCCGGATACATTGCCAGGCTCGTGTATGCGATAAGACGGCACAGCATACCGCATGGCGCAGTATGGGTCGTGTACGCTTACACCCTTGCGCTTGTGTTCTCGCTTTTCTATGCGTGGGAATATGTATACAACTACCCCATAGCATTGCACTCCGATCCCCTAGGGATACTTGGACTGTTCGCACACCAGTTCCCTCAGGGCAACCCGCTGGTCATTGCGGTGATGTTCTCAGTAGAGGTCTTTTTTGTAGCATACCTGAGTTATGCGATCTTGGAGGGGCGGAGGAACGCGCCGCGCATCTAGCACTTTTATCTCTTTGCGTAGAAGTATATGCATGTCGATTGCCGTCATGGCGGCATTGCGGGGCTCGTGCCGGCCTGTGTATGTACGGGACGCACTGCAAATAATACAGGATCTGCTTTCCTAAATGCCACGGCGGGCGCGTTGGGATCGGCAATCGGAAACCTCGAGGGCGCCGTAAGCGCAAACCTGCAGGTAGTTGAAGCCGCAGGGGTGGTGCTCGTGGCGCTTCTGGTGCTCTTCCTCGTGCTCAGCATGGGGCGGAGGGGGGAATACCGAGAGATGGAAGATGCTGAGAAATCAAAAAAACCGGGCTATGAAGATAAAGAAGGCCTGGTGTCTGTTATGGTAATACTCATCGTAGCGTGCATGGCCGTGGTCTTCATATACGCACTTTTCGGAGCTTCGGCATTGTCTTCGAACCAGATAAGGCTAGGTCAAACGCTCGGCACGCCAAGCGGAAAGGAAGCTAGCGCAGCATTCCAGACGCAGCTCAATGCGTCGCAGGAGGAGTACATACCTGCGTCCCAACTCAATGGTTCTGTGCTCTCCAATTACTATGTGCAAGGGAAGAGGTTTGTAGGTTTCGTACAGAACTACACCGACGCGGGGGGCGGATCTGCGGGCAGCCTGTTCCTCAGCTTATACGCCATAGAAGGGCAGGGCTCGGACCTGCGGCAATATTACGGGCAGCTGCCGGGCGCAGGTATGCAGAGCGGAGCGTACGGCACGGCAAGCTTTGTGTACAACTCTGCATATGCCGCCGGATACCTCGGAAGCGGGAGCACATACTTCTGGATCAAGGTGAATGGCACGGCCGGTA
>JAKAPJ010000019.1 GCA_021807115.1 Microcaldota archaeon | reverse complement strand
ATCTCCGACGAAGTTGGCAGACTCGACTATGCTGTTGCTGCTCACGGTAAGAGTGTATGGGTTCGCAGTCCCGGAATATGCGCCTGTGCCCGTGCCGCACCAGTTGGCGAACGCGTTGTTCGTGGCGGGGGAGGCGCTTATGGTGGCCTGCGCGCCGGCATTCATCCATGTGCCGGGTGGAGCCGGGCTCACTGTGCCGGACCCTACCCCGCAGGTAGATAGCATGTTGAGGTAGTACTGGTGGGTGTATGTGGCAGTCATTGTGCACGCGCCGGTTGCGGGGAAGGAACCGGTCTGCGCGGACTGGCCGCAGCCAGAAAGCGTGTTGAACACCCACTGGTCGGTGCCAAGGTTTACAGTCGCCGGGCTCGCCCATGAGTATGTAACCGAACTGCCGCTCACCACGGTTACGCTGTTTGGCAGCTCGGATGCGGTGTACGGGACGCTGTCTACGGTTACGACAGTGGTGCCTGCGGGTACGCCAGAAAGTGAGCTGGGTGACGTGCCGAATGTTATGGTGTATGCGGGCGCGCACAGCGCGTTCTCCGTCACTGCGCCGCTTATCGTGAGGAGGTGTGGGTTTTGGATCGTGTTGACTCCGCCGTCGGGCGAGTTCCATGACTCGAACGCATAGCCCGCGCTCGGGTATGCCTGTATGGTGTTTGCGCTGCCTGAGGGGAACCAGTTGGATCCGCTTACGGTGCAGCCTACGCTGCCAGGCGCCAGGCCTGTCGTGAGGTAGTACTGGTCGGTGTATGTGGGCGTTACCGTGCACGAGCCGGTTGCGGTGAACGAGCCAGTCTGTGCGGATACGCCGCAGCCCGAGACGCTGCTGAAATACCACCTCTCGCCGGGCGACACAGAAAGCACAGTGTTCCATCCGTACGTCACGGTAGTGCCGCTTGAGACTGTTATGCTGTTTGGCATCTGGCTGTATGTCTTAGACACGGTGTCGACCGACAGCTCCTGCGAGCTTCCGACCACCCCTGTGAGGCTAGGGGGGTTGCTGAACTGTATGTTGAGGTACTGCGGACCGACGCCTATTGTGGTTGTAGTTGTCGTCAGCACGGTCGTGCTTGTGGAGGTGGTGAATGTGGGTATGGTAGATGATGTGGTAAGCGGCGTTATGCCATTTGACGGCAGCGCATTCACATGCCCCGTGAATGTGCTTATGTATGTCTGGGTCGGCGCGCCCTGGCAGTTCTGGTTCGTTATTGAGTAGTTGGCGAGCAGCCCGCACGCGCCCATGTCGATGTAGATTTTCCCTGAAAGGTACTTGGTGCTCTGGAGCGTTGAGGAGAGAGGTATTACGCACATTATTGATCCGCCCGGTGCGACCGTGGTGGGCGAACAGGAAGCGGATGTTGTGTTTACGCCGCCGATGTCGGCGTACGCGACAACGTTTGCAACGGCATATGGCTGCTGGTTTGCGAGGTAGAGGTATATGGACGTTGACTGCTGCACCGTATTGGTCGATATGAGCACGTCGGTGCAGCCTATCCCGCCGTTGGTGCTCGACACCGTGCAGGTGTTCGGCGCCACGTTGGTCGGGACGGTTATGAAGTATACCAGCACGCCGACGATTATCGCAAGGAGAACTATGGCCCAGCCATAGTTCACCATGTATTCCACGGCGGACTGCCCCTTCAGGCTGCCATGCGCCGATGGCCATTTGAAGCGGCATGTGGGTTCTGCTCCGTCGTTATCAGCCAAATAGATGCGCCTATTTCCCCTCGTGGTTGTGTTGTGCCGTGACTGCTGTTCCTGCCTCTACGTTCTTTATACTAGTATAGCTAGATATAAAAATGTTTTGATGTCACATTTGGCTTGTATTTTCATGCTTTGCGCGCTGCGCGGGGCCGAGGCCGGAACACGCAGGTAATGTGCCGTGCTGCGGATCTCGGCCTCCACTTCCGCTATTTAGTGCAGTAAATAAATGCTTGCCAGTGGGTATTTAATGGTTTTCTTATGATAATTAGTTACGATGCACGCGTCCTGCTAGCGTGCGTAGTGCTTAATTTTCTGGTGAGCTGTTGGCTGCGCCGCTCGAGCTTGTCCCAAAACATGAACTGCTGAGCGATAGCGAGACGAAAAAGGTCCTAAAAGAGTACGGGATTGCCATTGATAGGTTCCCAAAGATCCTTGAGAAGGACCCCCAGGCAGTCAAGCTGGGCGCAAAGGCCGGGCAGCTTATTGCAATACAGAGGGAGGACAGGACCGGAAAATACAAGGCATACAGATACGTAGTAAGGGGATAATGGGGCAGGAGGACTGCCTGATGGCCGATGTGATAATAATGAGCGACACCCATGACGTGCTTGAATCTTACCTTAACTCCACCTCCATGGTTAACCAGCAGGTGGAGAGCTACAACCGCTTCATCAGGATAGGCATACAGAGGGTGGTGGACGGGCAGAGCATGGTAGAGCCCGACGTGTCTGGCTTCGCCATAAAGTTCGGGAAGGCCAGGCTCGAGCAGCCCGTGATCATAGAGGCGGACAGCTCCACCAAGAGGGTCATGCCCAACGAGGCGCTGGCAAGGAACCTAACGTATGCTGCGCCAATATATATATCATATACGCCAGTTGTCAGCGGGATAGAGAAGGCGGACTCGGGGGGCGAGGCTTTCATAGGGGAGATACCTGTAATGGTAAAGAGCGACATGTGCTACACGCACAACATGACAAAGGAGCAGCTCATAGTGGAGGGGGAGGACCCGGAGGATCCGGGCGGGTACTTCATCATAAAGGGCACGGAGAGGGTGCTTGTAGGGATAGAGGACCTTGCGCCAAACAGGATAATGTGCACCAGGGAGAAGAACAGGTCGGTGACAAGCAAGGTGTTCTCCACCACGGTTAACTTCAGGGCGCGCTGCAGCATAACGCGCGACGAGTACGGCATATTCCGTGTGCTGTTCCCCACAATATCCAAGGGCATGGACCTGGTGCTGATACTGCGGGCGCTGGGGCTGAGCACCAAGGACATCCTGGACGGCGTGACGTCAAACGAGATAAAGAACGACATGCTGCTAAACATAGACCTGAGCAAGGCAAAGGACATGGGCACGCCGGACGCGATAATGGACATAGGGCACATGTCGGCGCCTAACCAGGCCAAGACATACCAGGAGAAGAGGGCGGACATGCAGCTTGACACGTACATACTGCCGCACCTGGGCACGGACAAGCAGACAAGGAAGGAGAAGGCTTACTTCCTGCTGCGCATGGCGGAGAGGGCGTCGCTGGTCTCCTACGGCCATGTTAGGTCTGACGACAAGGACCACTACGCCAACAAGCGCATAAAGCTGGCAGGGGACCTGATGGAGGAGCTGTTCAACAATGCCTTCAAGTTCCTTGTGAGGGACATAAAGTACCACATAGAGCGCACAACCGCCAGGGGCAGGAAGCTGACCGTGCGCGGCAACATAAACGCCGACACCCTCACGGAGAAGATACTGTACTCGATGGGCACTGGGTCGTGGCCCGCGGGGCAGACGGGAGTGTCGCAGGTGCTGGACCGCACCAACTTCATGAGCACCCTTGCGCACCTGCGCAGGGTCAAGTCGCCGCTGGCCAAGAAGCACCCGCACCTCAACGCCAGGGACGTGCACGGCACGCACGTGGGCAAGCTGTGCCCGAGCGAGACCCCGGAGGGGACGGAGGTGGGGCTCACGAGGTACCTGGCGATAATGTCCAAGGTGACGGTAGGGGCTGACACTAAGATACTTGAGGAGAAGATGAAGGAGCTAAAGCTCCTGTCGGAAAAGTGAAGAGGATTTGAGTGATGCATTGAGCGCGGACGAAAAAGAGAGGTGCAAGGTCTACCTGGACGGCAGGGCAATCGGGGCCGTGAAGAGCGGCAGGGCCTTTGCCGAGGAGATAAGGCGCAACCGCAGGACCGGCATAATATCCGGAGAGGTCAACGTCGCATATGTCCGGAAGCTCAACGAGGTCCACATAAACGCGGACAGGGGCAGGGCGCGCAAGCCCTACATAGTGGTGGAGGGCCGGCAGAGCAAGCTCACGCAGGAGCTGAAGGAGAAGCTGCGCAGCAAGGAGATAGACTTCAACTACCTCGTGAGGAGGGGCATAGTGGAGTACCTCGACGCGGAGGAGGAGGAGAACTGCAGGGTAGCGCTGAGCGAGGGCCACATCACAGACAGGACAACCCACCTGGAGGTCGATCCGGCGATACTGTTCGGCCTGACGTTCAGCAGCAGCGTCTTCCCGGAGTTCAACTCTGTGGGAAGGCACCCGATATCGTCGAACTTCATAAAGCAGAGCCAGGGGCTCTACACCATAAACTTCAACAACCGCTACGACCCGAGGGCGTACCTGCTCTTCTACCCGCAGGTTCCGATAGTCAACAGCACTGCGTACCGGGTCCTAAACCTTGGCAAGCACCCCAGCGGGCAGAACTTCGTGGTTGCGCTGTCAACGTACTTCGGCTACAACATGAAGGACGCGCTGGTGATAAGCAAGAGCGCGGTTGACAGGGGCCTTGGCAGGAGCGTCTTCTACAGGACCTACTCCGACGAGGAGCGCAGGTACCCGGGAGGGCAGCAGGACCACTTCAAGATACCGCCGCCCACCACCGAGGGCTACCTCGGCGAGCATGCGTACTCCAAGCTCAGCGAGGACGGCATCATAGAGGCGGAGATGAACGTCAAGGAGGGAGATGTCATGATAGGGAAGGTCTCGCCGCCGCGGTTCCTTGAGGAGCAGACCAGCTTCGGCGTTGGGGAGGAGAAGAACAGGGACAACTCGGTGACCCTCAGGGCAGGGGAGGAGGGCACGATAGACAGCGTGATGATAAGCGAGAGCCCGGGCGCCACACGTATAGTGAAGGTCAGGGTGAGGAACATAAAGGTGCCGGAGGTCGGCGACAAGTTCGCGAGCAGGCACGGGCAGAAGGGCGTTGTGGCGCTGCTGGTCAACCAGGAGGACATGCCATTCACCAAGGACGGGATAGTGCCGGACCTGCTGCTCAACCCGCTGTCGCTGCCTAGCAGGATGACATTCGGGCACATGATGGAGACGCTGGCGGGCAAGGCCGGCTCTCTCGGAGGCAAGCATTTCGACGGTACCGCGTTCTCCGGGAACGGCAGGGAGAAGATAGACGAGTACGGCAAGGTGCTTGAGGGCTACGGCTTCGACAAGTTCGGGGACGAGAGGCTCTACGACGGCAGGACGGGCCAGGCGTTCGACGCCAAGATATTCACGGGGGTAGTGTACTTCAACAGGCTGCTGCACATGGTCAGCACAAAGCTGCAGGTGAGGAGCCGCGGGCCTGTGCAGATACTGACGCACCAGCCAACAGAGGGCAAGCCCAGGAGGGGCGGCCTGAAGTTCGGGGAGATGGAGCGCGACGCGCTTGTAGGCTACGGCGCATCCCTGCTCCTCAAGGACAGGATGCTTGACCAGTCGGACAAGGCGGACATATGGATATGCAAGGACTGCGGCGACGTGGGCTACTTCGACTTCATAAAGAACGTGCCGGTGTGCCCCAACGACAGCAGCAACAACCTGGAGAAGGTGGAGATAAGCTACGCGTTCAAGCTGCTGCTGGACGAGATAAAGTCGCTGCACATACTGCCCAGGGTAAAGCTGAAGAGCGAATGAGTTGGTGCTTATGCAAGCGGAAACTATAGACTTCATAAAGTTCACGACGATCAGCCCGGAGAGGATAAAGAAGATGAGCGTAGCCAAGCTCATAGTGCCGGACACCTACAACGAGGACGGCTACCCAATAGACGGAGGGCTCATAGACCAGAGGCTGGGCGTCATAGACCCGGGGCTCAAGTGCAAGACGTGCGGGGGCAGGGCGAAGACGTGCCCGGGGCACTTCGGCCACATAGAGCTGGTGAGGCCGGTGATACACCCGGAGTTCGCGAAGATGATATACCTGCTGCTGCAGACCACATGCGCGCAGTGCCATCGGCTGCTGCTGACAGAGGCAGGGGTGAACGAGGTCCAGCCCGTCATAAAGACATTCGTCGCAAAGGAGGACGAGGTGCCGGCCACGACCGTGGACATGGTCACCCTAACCAACATGATAGCGGAGCAGGACAGCAGGATGATACTTGTCAAGAAGCTCAAGAGCGTGAAGAAGTGCCCGTACTGCGGTGCGGCGCAGCCGAAGCTGAAGCTGGAGAGGCCTACATTCTTCTATCTCAACGGCAACAAGCTCAAGCCTGACGAGATACGCGACTGGCTTTCAAAGGTGCAGGAGGGGGACCTGAAGCTGCTGGGCATGGATCCGACAGCGACAAGGCCCGAATGGCTTGTGCTCACGACACTGCTCGTGCCGCCCGTGAACGTGAGGCCTTCGATAACCCTGGAGTCCGGGGACAGGAGCGAGGACGACCTGACGCACAAGCTGGTTGACATAATGAGGATAAACCAGAGGCTCGAGCAGGACATAGACGCGGGCGCGCCGCAGATAATCATTGACGACCTGTGGGAGCTGCTGCAGTACCAGGTCACGACATACTTCAACAACGAGACGCCTGGCGTGCCAGTGGCAAGGCACCGCAGCACCAGGCCGCTCAAGACCCTCGCGCAGAGGCTCAAGGGCAAGGAGGGCAGGCTGCGCTACAACCTCAGCGGCAAGAGGGTCAACTTCTCGGCCAGGACCGTGATATCATCCGACGCCAGCCTGACGGTCAACCAGGTGGGCATCCCGCGCAGGATAGCGGAGAACCTCAGCGTGCCGATATACGTGACGCTGTGGAACATAGACGAGGCGAGGAAGTTCCTGGAGAACAAGGAGTACCCTGCCGTGGTCAACGTGATACTCAGGGACGGGACCAGGAAGAGGGTCACCGACATAACCAGGGAGGAGCTGGTCAAGGGGCTGGCCGCGGGCCAGATACTTGAGAGGCAGCTGGTGGACGGGGACATAGTGCTGTTCAACAGGCAGCCGACCCTCCACAGGATATCTATAATGGCGCACACCGTAAAGGTGCTGCCGGGCCGCACCATGAGGCTGCACGTGTCCGTCGCAACGCCGTACAACGCGGACTTCGACGGTGACGAGATGAACCTGCACGTGCCGCAGTCAGTGGAGGCGCAGGCCGAGGCGCGCTACCTGATGCAGCCGAAGGACCAGGTGCTCTCGCCCAGGGACGGGCTGCCGATACTGTTCACCGAGGAGGACGAGATAATAGGCACGTACTTCCTGACAAAGGAGGGCACCGCGTTCACCAAGGAGGAGGCATGCAGGATGCTGGCGGGCGTGGGCGTATACGACCTGCCCAAGCCCATCAGGGGAGGGGCCTACAGCGGCAGGTCGCTGCTGTCCATGATACTGCCCAAGGGGCTGGATTTCGAGGCAAAGTCCATAGAGGGCAAGACGGTCATAAAGAACGGCGAGCTGGTGGAGGGCATAATAGACGAGAAGATGATAGGCAACGGCGGCGCGTCCCTCATACTCAAGGTGTTCAAGGACTACGGGCCAGACGTCACCATAAGCTTCATACTCAACCTGACAAAGCTAGCGCTCATGGCGACGGCCAAGATGGGCATGACCATGAGCGTAAGGGACTACTACAACTCCGATGATGTGAACAAGGAGAGGGGGAGGATACTCACCGAGGTGGAGGGCAAGACCAGCGCAATACTGCAGAGCTACAAGGACGGCAAGCTCGAGCACCTGCCAGGCTTCACGAAGAAGGAGACTCTGGAGATAATGGTGATGGCGCAGCTGGAGGAGGCCAGGCACCTTGCGGAGAACGTCATAAAGAAGACGTCAGACATGAACAACAACGCGTTCCTGGTGGCGAAGGTAAGGGCCAGGGGCAACATACTAAACTTCGTGCAGACCAGCATGTTCCTCGGGCAGCAGTCCATAAGGGGCAAGAGGCCGTCCAGGGGGTACAAGGGCAGGGTGCTGCCATACTTCAGGAGGAACGACATGGCTCCCGGATCCAAGGGTTTCATCAAGTCCAGCTTCTTTGACGGCCTGCAGCCAATAGAGTTCTACATGCACGCGATGGGCGCGAGGGACTCGTCGATGACAAAGTCGCTGGTCACCGCCGTAAGCGGATACCTGCAGAGGAGGCTGGTCAACGCAATGCAGGACTTCTACGTGGACAGGAGGCTGAGCGTGAAGGACGCCAGCGGCGCGCTCATACAGACGCTCTACGGCGGGGACGGTATGGACCCGACCAAGGAGATGATCGCGGCGGTGGGAGGCAAGAAGTCGGAGAGGGAGGGGGCGGTTGCGCCAGGGGAGGCAGTGGGCATGGTCGCTGCGCAGTCCATAGGCGAGCCAGGCACCCAGATGGTGCTGCGTACGTTCCACTCTGCTGGAATAACATCGCTGGTCACCACCAAGGGGCTGCCCAGGATCATAGAGATAGTCGACGCCAGGAAGAGGCCGAAGAGCCCGGTCATGATAGTAAGGCCGGAGGCCGCGATAGCGAAGAACTACGAGAAGGTGAGGGAGGTCTGGAGGAGGATAGAGGAGGTAAAGACCTCGAGCCTCATAACGGGCTTCGACGAGGACCTCAAGGCTGACACGATGGTGCTGCACCTGGACAGGGAGAAGCTGTCGTTCTACGAGGTGACGGCCAGGACCATACTGAGCAGGCTGTCCAAGAGGGAGGGCGTGAGCGCGGCGATGCAGGGCGACGATGACATAAAGGTCAAGTACAAGGGCAAGACCACCGAGGACACCAGGAGGACTATGGTGGAGGTGCTCAACACGCCGGTGGCGGGCATAAAGGGGATAGTCAAGGCAAACATACAGCAGGAGGACGACGGCACGTTCAACATAGCGACAAGCGGCAGCAACATAGAGGAGGTGCTTAAGATAGACGGCGTGGACAAGGAGCACGTCTACAGCAACGACATCTTCGAGGTGCTCAGGGTGTACGGCATAGAGGCCGCAAGGAACCTCATAGCGCACGAGCTCGGGGACGTGATAAGGGAGGAGGGCTTCACCGTTGGCTTCAGGCACATATCGCTGGTGGCAGACAGCATGACGTACGACGGCAGCATAAGGAGCATAGGCAGGCACGGGGTGGCAGGCGAGAAGGAGTCCGTGTTCGCCAGGGCCGCTTACGAGGAGACGGTAAAGCACTTCACCAACGCAAGCTTCTTCGGTGAGAAGGATGCGCTCAACGGGGTCGCGGAGAACATACTCATAGGCAAGCAGATAGGCCTCGGGACCGGCCTTGTGAAGCTGGCGGTGAAGAAGGAGGACCTTAAGAAGATAAAGCCCGCCAAGACCGATTGATATCTGGGCGCGGGCCGGTGCTTTTGTTTTAATATTTAGTCGTTTATCGGTGTGAAAATGCCACAGCAAGAAAGGCCGTTCGACCTTCTGAACAAGGTCCTTGGATCGCAGATTCTCATAAAGCTGAAGGGGGGCGTGTCGATAAGCGGGAAGCTGAGCTCCTTCGACATACACATGAACCTCGTGCTGCAGGAGGCCGAGGAGCTGCACAGCGACGACACGCGCATAAAGGTCGGCACTATGCTGCTGAGGGGCGGCAACATACTCTACATATCGCCGGCCTGAGCTGCACGAACGCCCGTGAGGCTGCCCGGGCCTTATGCTCAAGATAAAACGGGGGGTATGGCATGACAAATGAAGAGGCGGTTGCCACTGTGGTTATACTTGCCGGTGGGCGAGGGTTGAGGCTTAAGGGCTATGCCGGCGAAACGCCCAAGGCACTTGTCGAGGTGGGCGGCAAACCTATGATCATGCGCGTAGCGGGAATGTATTCCAGACAGGGCTTTCGCAACTTCATAATATGCTTAGGGCCCGGTGGCGAACTGATAAAGAAGTATTTTGCGGGCCTGTGTCGCGCAAGTAGAAATGGCAGGATGGACGGATCGGAAAAGGGCACCCTGCGCGTATCGCTGGGCAAACTTTTATTCGTGCTTGTGGACACTGGACTTGATTCAAGCACAGGAAGAAGGATAAGGATGGTGGAACGGCTCATAGAGGGGGATAATTTCCTTGTTGCATATTGCGACGGCCTTGCCGACATAAACCTGCGTGCGCTGCTCCGGCACCACATATTACAAAAAAGGGTCGGAACAATCACGGTTGTACGCCCGTTATCCAGATTCGGCGTAGTAGAGGTTGACATGGGCAGAGTGGTCTCATTCGAGGAAAAGCCACGGCTGCCCTTCCTCGTCAATGGAGGGTTCTTCGTGTTCAGGAGGGATGTATTTAGGTACCTGAAGGGGGATGGTGCGCTTGAGGCTGAGCCACTAAGGAAGCTTGTGGCACTTGGACAGTTATCTGCATACGTGCATAGGGGGTTCTGGGCCTGCATGGACACATATAAAGACGTAGTTGCACTGGAGGCACTTTGGAGGAGGGGTAAGTTGAGTTTCTAGAGAACTATGAAACTTCAGGCGGATGGGAATGAGCTTTTGGGATGGTAAAAAGGTCGCTATAACAGGAGCGAATGGTTTTGTTGGATCATCACTTGTTGAGCGCCTAGTGGGGGGCGGTGCAGAGGTCACGGTGCTGCTCAGGAGGGGCAGTGTGGTAGGTCTGCGCAGCATTAGGAAGGTCGCAGACAAGGTAAAAATAGTGTACGGCGACGTTAGACAGATTAAGTCGCTTGACGGGTTCGTTAGTGGCAAGGACGTCGTATTCCATTTGGCCGCGATCACGCAGGTCGCCTATGCTGTGGGCAGGCCCGGTGATACATTTGGTGTAAACGCCATCGGGACGCTGAACATGCTTGAATCCATGAGAAAAAATGGTGATGGATCGTTCTTCGTGTACATGAGCACGGACAAGGTATATGGCGAGGCGCTGGGACGTGTGATTGACGAAAACTGCAGCATGGCCCCGAAGTCTCCCTACGATGCCGCGAAGATAGCCGCCGACAGGCTTACTGCAGCATATTTCGCCACATACGGGCTTGACGGAGCAATAGCAAGGTCAACAAACATAATTGGTGCGAGGGATTCTAACCATCTCAGGATAGTACCAGACTTTGTGGCATCGGTGCTGTCTGGAAAAGAGCTTGTTATAAGGGGCGGGGGACGGCACATGAGGGACTACATATACATGTCAGATGCCCTGGACGGGCTTGCGGCTATATGCGAAAAGAGGCAGAAATCTAACAGGGACGTATTCAATATAGGTACTGGAATTTCTACAAGCACCATCAACCTGGTAAGACTTATGATTAGGGTAGGGGGCAAAAAACCGCGCTGCCGGATAATACCACAGAGATTGACTGGCGAGATTTGCAAACAGGTGATATCTAATAGCAAAATGCGCAAAAGGCTTGGATGGAAGCCTAGGGTAAGCCTGGAGGAGGGCATACGCATGACATTGGACTGGTACTACAAAAACCTTGACTGGCAAGAGATAGTAGAGAGAAAAAGGGGTTGGTACAAGTCCCAGGGTCTTGCGGACTAGGCCATTCTCTCCGCAGCCATTAATTTCAGCGCATCGTCCACCCCCCTGAAGTTGATACCGTCCTCCGCACACACCTTGCTGTTACTGAGGTTGGCATTAGGGCGCCGGGCCTTGAGGTTTGCAACTGAAGACGACAGACACGGCTTGACAAGCCCCCTGTCAAGACCAAAGGCGTCTGCTATTTTCAGGGACCAATCGTACCTGCTTATGTAGTCCGGCCCCACGAGGTGGTATATGCCACTCCTTCTACTAGTTACTAGCGTGGCGGCGGCCATGGCCAGGTCCGGAGTGAACGTAGGATTGTTGTACCAGTCCGTGAAGTCTTCGTACACGGTGTGAGCCCTTAGGCTCCTCAGCGCGCGGGTCACGGAGTTGTCGCGCTGCCAGCGCCTTATCGGGCCATAGGTCTGGTCAGTTCTCAGTATGAGGTACCTGACCCCTGAAGATACTGTGTGGGATTCACCCACCATCTTTGTAACCCCATAATAGTTCACAGGGTTGGGCGTATCATCCTCACTGAACACCTCCTTTTTGCCATCGAAGACAAATGACGAAGAGATGAAAGCAAACGAGCAACCGATCAGCCTGCACTGAGCAATCACGTTGTCCGTCCCTGTTATGTTGGCCCTATCAGCAAGCGTCCTGTCGATTTCACATAGATCCGCATCTACCAGTGCAGCGGAATGTATTACGGCATCGGGTGACGCTTTTTTGAACACCGAGGCACAGTCTTTCGTGTTTGACATATCTGCCCTTTGCGATTCTATGGAGCCTGGCGCAGGGCTATCAAGGAATGTCCCGAAGACGTAGTGTCCTGCACCCGCCAATGTACTTGCGAGTTCAGAACCTATCCTGCCACTTGCTCCCGTTATGAGTATCCGCATGGAATGCTAGCCGAATTTTTCAAGATATGAATCGAAGACATCTTTCATATAAGCTATGTGCGAACTCGTAAGCCCTTGGTTACAGCCTATAAGCAAGCCACCGTGCATGATGGCGTCAGCGTTGGGGAATCTGCCGCTGTCCCGGCCCTTCCTCAGAGATGCGAACGCCGGCTGTCTCAGTATATTACCCGCAAATATCGGCCTTGTCTGTATACCATTCCGCTCAAGATGAATCACGAGTTCTGCCCTGCTGAACGGCGCATCGGTTTTTATTGTAAGCGGAAAGGCGAGCCATGCAGTATCGACATTTTCCAACTGGCGCGGGAGTATGAAGAACCTCGAGTATTTGGCGAAGAATCTGTTGAGTTCCGCAAAGTTGGCCTTCCTGATCCTTGCAAACATGCCGAGCTTCTTGAGCTGCTCGAGTCCAAATGCTGCACTTATCTCCAAAGGTAGGAAGTTGTATCCGACATCCGAGAATATGAATTTAGAATCGTAAGGTGCCCCACCTAGATTTGTAGCAAAACGCTTGTCCACATCTTCGCTTTCATCTACCGCAGAACTGCGCCCCCATCCCCTAAGCACTCTGCAATTTGTGTCCTGTTTCTTGCTGTTCACGCATACCATTCCGCCCCCACCGGCAGCAGTTATGATGTGCGAACCGTAAAAACTGGTGGTGGTTATGTCAGTGAAACTGCCGGTTGACTTTCCAGATATTTTTGCCCCGAGCGTATCGCATGAGTCTTCCAAGATAGGCACGGATGCGGAGTCGGCTATGCGCCTCAGCCTTACAAAGTCAGGCACATTTCCTATAAGCGAAGGGATGAGTATACATTTCGTATGGCGGGTTATGGCACTTTCAATTTCACTTATGCTCGCAAGATAGCTGCCCATCTCTACGTCGACAAATATAGGTTTAAGTTGTTTCTGGAGAAGCGGTGCTACAGTGGT
Organism: Microcaldota archaeon; assembly: GCA_021807115.1. Taxonomy (GTDB): domain Archaea; phylum Micrarchaeota; class Micrarchaeia; order Micrarchaeales; family Micrarchaeaceae; genus JAJZYD01. Next base: position 7,148 of record JAKAPJ010000019.1, on the reverse strand, counting down.
GGAGAATGTTAGTGCGGGAGTCACCACCTCTGCGCCAGGGGGCAACTTGAGAAGCTCCACGGCAAGAAGGTTTGCAGAGGATCCTGAGTTGACCATTATGCCGTATTTTTTCCCGAATAATGCTGCCACCTTCTCCTCGAACCGGGAGGTCTTCTCCCCTATTATGGATTTGCGGGATTTAAGGGAGGCAGTAACGGCGTCTATTTCCCTGTTATCATATACCGGCAGCGCGTATGGCACCCTCATTTACTCAATTGTTTTTGTATAGCAAAAAATTTAAGGCATAAGAAGGGAAGGGGGCGCAATTTTATTCCTGGTGTTATTTGAAATTGATGTTGTAGTACATGCGTGCGATTGCGGGCAAGAATATGACAATGTCAACCAGCAGCCGCCTTATGTCTATCTTCTTGTTCCTCCGTTCAATCCAATATACGGGTACTTCATGCATTTTTAACCCTGCCCTTCTGACTATAAGTATCGCCTCTGTGTCCCAGGCCCAATGGCGTTCCCTTGAGTGCGCCTTCAGTTCACCTAATGCCTTAAAGTCAAAAATCTTGAGGCCGCATTGGTGGTCCATTATCCCGTCATGAAAAAGAATGTTTACGGTGGAGTTGTACGCACGCGATACGAACATGCGGAGCTTAGGCCTGATTGTAAGATGAGGTTTTGCATATCTTGAGCCTATTACGGCATCGTATTTGCCAATCTCACGTTCCAGGATGTCGTCAAGCGCCCCTAGGCTGGGCGCCATATCGGCATCAAGCGAACAGTAGAACTTGGAATTGTATTTTGAAAAGCTTCGCATTATCCGTGTGCCTCTTTCCATTGACTCCCCATTTGCCATCAAATCGAGTGAGGGCATTTGGCGCATTGCTTTTTTCACCAGCCCCACCGTTCCATCTTGGGAAGATCCATCCGCTACAACTATCTTGTAATGTATGTAATGCCGACTAAGGATATGGTCGGCTTTTTTCACTACCTCCATTATGTACTTTTCCTCGTTGCGCGTAGGTATTACGAGCAAGAAATCCAGCAAAGCAATCACCCCTTGGAATCTGTTGATGCGCTAATTGAGTGTATCGGCAAAGAATAAATTCCTTCGCTGCGCAATCTATTATTGACATCATGGATAACAGGGAAATGCCTTATCTTGTGGCCCTTGCTGCCGCCATGTGCCTATCGTCATTCCTGTCTGTCGCCTTTTTCTACGGCCCGAGCGCATACCACTACTTCGACACTACGGTTTCTGGCTACGACGCGTATCTGCTGCTGCACGGGGCCGCGGGTGATGGCTATTTCCAGCAGGCCGGCTGGCAGGGGCCGCGGCTGCTTCTAACCGGAGGCATAGCGCTTTATTATGCCATTTTCGGAGTTAGCCGGCTGTCTCTGGCGCTGTTCGGGATCTCATTGGCTGTCGCCACGATGGGATCCATATACGCTTTTGGGAGGGGCATGCATAGCAGGTTGGCGGGGCTTTTTGCTGCGGTTGCATTCGGCATGATGCCCCTTTCCGTGCTTGAGGCGTCTTCCGCCGGAGATGGGGCGGCCCTCTCGCTGTTCGCAGTCCTTGCGGTAGGCCTGCTGCTGCTGGGGTCCAAAAGGGGGCTTAGGCGGTATTACTGCGTTTCTGGATTCGTGGCGGGGGCGGCAATACTGGCCGACATACAAAGCGTGCTCATGTTCCCGGTGCTAGCTGCCATATTTGCATATAACGTAAGCAGGGGCAGGGAGAAGGACTGGCGCATGATGGGCATATCGTTCGTGGCAGGGGCGGTGGGGGCGGCAGTCCTTGCTGTCATTTTAGGCTATCTGGTCTCAGGCAGCTATACCGCAATATTCTACGCGTTTACTGGTCGCTATGCAACTGCGAGCTATTCGCAGGGGGCAATAGCGAGCATGACCCCGGGGGATAACGCCACGAACTACTTGGTGGAGCTGTTCCCGTATTACACCGTAACGGCCCTGAACTTGTATGCGATGCTGCGGAATCCGCTTGGATACGCGTACTCGGCGGTGCTCGAGCCATGGACCATAGACTACAACCCGGGCTTTATACCGATAGGGTACTACGGCGCGACTATGGCGGTGTCGATCGCGTATCTCGCCTTCAGGCGCGAGCGAAGCGTTTGGATTCTGGCACTGTGGATAGGTATAGGCATGGGGCTGCTGACATACGCAAACATCCCTGGCGGTCTGTTCCTAATATTTTTCAACAACTGGTACATTGCGATGGTCACTCCTGCAATCGCGCTTACAATAGGCATAGCGTTTTCGGAGGCGTTTGGCAGCACTGCAAGCGGCGCATACAAAACAATGCTGAATAAGGTGGACGGGCGCAGGCGCATGGTGAAAGGCGGTAAAATGCACTGGGCGGCTTTCACGGCGGCTTGCGCGTGCATGGTTCTTGTGCTTGCGCAGAATTTCTACGCCATAAGGACCGGGGAGTACATGCAGATGGAAACGGTGTACAATATGCTTGAGATGGCCGCGCGGCTGATGCAGCTGCCCGCGAGCAGCACAGTCTACGTTATTGCCACGAATGCCACGGTCACGCCCTACTTTAACATGCCGATAGTTGCGGCATACGCCATGAGCGTGTATACCAATTATAGGTACAATTTCCAGGTTGTTGGCCTTTCTGCAAGCTGCAGTGCGCCTGACCCGGGCAGCTATTACATATACGTAAACGTGCCGGAACAGGGCGGCAGCCTGCAATTTCCGGGCGCTGCCCTGAACGACTGCGGAGCGTTGCACCTTTTGTTCAATCCCCAGATGCCAACGTGGCTCGATTACACCATACTCGGAGGCGGCCCGTTCACTGGCCTGACACTTTATAGGGCTTAGGCATACCTCGCGAATAGTGCAGGCATGCATACTGCGCGGGGTACCGTGTCGCGCCACGAATTGGCGCATAACAGGATAAGTGCTAAATACCCGATTACCCCAATTCCATTGCGCGGGCTCATAGCGTAACGGTAGCGCACCTGCATGGCATGCAGGGGGTTGCGGGTTCAAATCCCGCTGAGTCCATTCCATTTTTCCGGAAGCCTTTTTCGACGGTGCGGCAAAATGGCCGTCCCTATTTGTCGACAGCAAGTTCAAACCCCGCGGTTTACCAGAATTTGACGTCGCGAGTGCATGCCCCTACACTTTATCAAAAATTGCAAATATCTATAAATGTGTAGGGGTAAATATACATATGGTCGACATACGTGAAAGGAGGACAGGGGCGAAGGTCTATTACTATCTAGAACACTCGTTCCGGCTTAATGGCAGGGTTGTAAAAAAGGAGTTATACCTGGGTCAAAGTATCCCTAGGAACATAGAGATGATAAAGTCAGATTTTATGCAGCGGATATACGGCCAAAAATGGTATGCTCCACTAGACAAGATAAGGGTCAACTACAAGAAGGATATTGGATCTGCCACACTGGCGGAAAAAGAGAAAGAACTCGAAAGTTTCATGATAAAGTTCACGTATAACACACAGAGGATAGAGGGATCCACACTGAATCTCAGGGAAACTGCGGACTTGTTGCAGCATGGAATAACACCATCTAGCAAACCTAACAGGGATGTGAAGGAGGCGGAGGCCCATTCGCGCCTCTTCTATGAGATGTTCAATTATAAGAAGGACCTTAATCTCCAAACAGTTTTAGAATGGCACTACAAACTTTTAAAGGACACAAGAGAGGACATCGCAGGCAAAATAAGGACCAGGCATGTATGGATAGCGAGGACAGAATTCGTGCCGCCCGCTCCTGCCGTAGTGCATGCCGAGCTCGATGCCTTTTTCAGATGGTATGATAAGAGCAAGGGGAAGGTGCACCCAGTAGAGCTTGCGGCACTCGCGCATTTGAAGTTTGTGACGATACACCCATTTGTGGACGGCAACGGACGCATTTCCCGGATTTTAATGAACTTCATATTGAACAAGCATGGCTACCCAATGTTGAACATACCATATACGAAAAGGAGCGGCTACTATAATGCACTTGAGCGAGCGCAGGTAAAAAAGAATGACTGGATTTTTGTTTCCTGGTTTTTCAGGAGGTACATGAAGGAGCATAGAAGGTATGTCAAATGATGCGTCAGTATGAAAATTACGGTAGAACGTCTTGGTCCAAAGGGGAGCAAATAGACGATATCAAAGTATATTAAATAATTTACAAGAAGAGCCTTACCGGACGGCGGAACTTCGCTGAGTCCATTACGTTTTTCTGAAAGGTTTTCCGACGGACGGCGAGGGCGCATCGCACCTACTATGTTGCGGGCCTGTCCGTGTACCGCGGCACGTGATGCGCAGGCCGCGGGAGAATGTATTTTAGTTGCACCGTCGAGTTATTATAATGCCCATTCATAGCGGCTCCGCAGATGGTCCAGCAGGTAAAACACACGCTGGCCGCGCATTCCGAGTAAATGCAGGCATGGATGGCTGGGACATTTTTCTGGTTGCGTTCGTTGCCGCTGCGGCGCTCGTTACTGCGATAGCCGTAATTGCGACAGACCTGCCGCGGGGGCTACAGCCAACAAGCGTATCCGAGATTGCAGGCGCAAACGTCACGGCGGCCAGCACATCAAACGCCACGCGCGCTGCAGTCCCACCTGCCCTCGGGCAGTCATTCTCATCGAACTTCATCTACTGCGTAGGTGATTCGGGATACGGCGCTGAGAACCTCTCTTTCTATGCACCGATATCGGGAAGCGGGATAGGGAACTGGACGCAGACCACCAGCTACCCCGTAGGGGTGGACGACGCGGGCTGTGCCATATACAAGGGCCGCATATACTGCGTTGGAACGAACGCCACCGACGGGTATGATGTGAACTATGCGAATATATCAGGCGCAGGCATAGGTGAATGGGCTGCGACAACAAGCTACCCCGTGCCCGGCTGGTATACGGGCTGCTCAATATACGGGGGCTACATATACTGCATAGGGGACAGGTGGCTCGGGCAGTATGTGACAGCCACGCACAACCTCTCGGTCACGGACAGGGCGTACGGCCCGGGGGAGAAGCTTGCATATTATGCGCAGATCACAGCAAATGGCGTTGGCAACTGGACGCAGACCACCAGCTACCCCATCCCCCTCTACACGACAGGCTGCGCGATATACGAGGGGTACGTATACTGCGTTGGCGCATACAACGCCTCGTACCAGAACCGTACGTACTATGCGCAGGTTTCCGCCTCAGGCATAGGGAAATGGACGCAGACCACCTCCTACCCGCGGCCGTTCACGTTCGGGGGCTGCCAGATATACGAGGGAAGGATATACTGCGAGGGGGGCGACTCAAACCTCACGTATTACGCAAACGTGTCTGGAAGCGGGATAGGGAACTGGATAGGGGGGACCTCCCTGCCGGTGAAGATGCTTTATGAGGGAGGGTGCACGATACAGTCTGGATACGCATACTGCGTCGGGAACCGCTGGGGCGGGGCCGCAGGCCATCAGGTGTTCTTCGCCAACGTGCTGGCTGACGGCGGGTTCGGCGCATGGATGCCATCTACGCCTTTCCCGATTCCGCTGTACGGGGACAGCTGGTGCGTGACGCCGGGGAGCGGGGGTGGGTTCCTGAGCGGAGGGGGCGAGCTGCCGGTGCAGGAACGGTAGGGGAGGTGCACAACCCGCGGCAGGCACATTTATATTCCTTAGATTCCCTCCTTAAGCGTGGTGGGATTGAAGGAAGGAGGCAAGGGGGCCGCCGTGCGCTGGAAGGACGGGACCAAGGTGGCGGTGATAGGAGCGGGCAACCTTGGCAGGATAATGGCGGACAGGCTGTCCGGGAGGTTCGATGTCGTCGCGGTGGAGAAGATACCAGAGGTCCTTGACAAGCTCAAAAACAAAAGGGTCAGGAAGAGCAGCGACTTTGCGGATGCAAAGGGCTGTGAGATAGCGATAATATGCGTCAAGCCCAATGACGTGGGCGAGGCGGTCAGGTCGCTTTCGCCTGGCAGCGGCATGCTCGTGGTCTCGTGCGCGGCGGGGATACCCATCAAGGCGCTGCGGGGCTTTGGCGCGGAGAGGGTGGCGCGCATAATGCCTAACATAAACATACGCGTAGGCGAGGGGATGATAGGATACTGCGGCGAGGAGATAGGGGACCTGTTCTCGGGCCTTGCCAGGTGCGTGAGGATGGGCGAGGGGCACATAAGCCTTGTGACCGCGATGTCGGCCTCAGGGGTCGCGTACGTCTGGTACCTCACGCGCGTCTTTTACGAGCACGCAAGGGGGGAGGGCATGGCCGATGCTGACGCTAGGGCGATTATGGGACAGGTGCTTAAGGGCTGCGGCGAGATGCTGCTGAAAGACGGGGCCACGATAGAAGAGCTGCTGTCCACCGTTGCGACACCCAAGGGGACCACGGCGGCGGGCCTGGAGCACCTCGAGAGGGAGGGGGTTGCCAGGTCGCTTGACGGCGCGCTGTCCCTCACGGAGGAGAGGTGCAGGCAGATAGAGGAGGAGTCATGATGGCAGGCGGTACTTTTAGGTGGCATGTGGGAAGGCTTGTGTGATTTTATGAGGAAGGGAGTGTACGCAGGGAGCTTCGATCCGCCCACCCTGGGCCATATGTGGATAATAGACAGGGGAATCAGGATGTTCGACGAGCTGGTGCTCGCGGTGGGGGTGAACCCGGACAAGAGGTCCCTGTTCACGATAGACGAGCGGCTCGAGATGCTGCGCGAGATAACGAAGGGCCACAGAAACATAAAGGTGGACTCGTACGAGAACCAGTTCCTTGTCAACTACGCCAAGTCCATAAACGCCAACTACATACTGCGCGGCATAAGGAGCTACAAGGACTACGAGTACGAGAACGGGATACGCAAGATAAACGAGGACATAGACAAGGAGGTCACTACCGTATTCCTCATGCCCCCGGAGGAGGTATGCGGGATAAGCTCAAGCCTCGTGAAGGGGCTCATAGGGCCGGAGGGGTGGGAGAAGGTGGTGCAGAAATACGTGCCGCGCTACGTTTACCGCAAGCTGCTGGATAAGAATCCGGGCGCATGAAGGTGGCGCTATGGCAAACTTCAAGACAGGGCTGAACAGGAGCGGCCTGGTGGAGGGCAAGCCGGTCAAGGTGGAAAAGAAGGGAGGCATTCTCTCCAAGGGCAGGTCGATACTGGTCGTGATGGTTGG
>JAKAPJ010000002.1 GCA_021807115.1 Microcaldota archaeon | reverse complement strand
TGCGCCTGAAGAGGGCAGGCATGTTCCAGTTCCAGGTCTTCAAGGTCAGGCGGGTGCCGCTGGCCGGCGGGCAGTTCGTGGAGCTCTTCCTTGACAGGGTGATAGACATGAGCGAACTTACCAGGATTGCCAACGAGATAGGCTTGCCGGTGGAGGCAGAGAACGGCAGGGCGTTCCCGGACGGCGCGGGGGCGAAGGACTTCATGGGGCTTTGAGGCCGCGGCGCTAGCCGAAGTTCGTGGTGTTGAGCATTCCGCTCACTGTGCGCACTTGCCCGTTGTATGTGTAGTTCAGCACCAGGGTGTAGGATGTCTGCGCGGAAAGCCCCAGATTCCCTATTATCTCCTTCTCGCAGGATACCGCTATCGGGAGGGGCACGCCGGGCTGCGCGGTTGCGTTCAGTGTCTGGTTGTTTATCGCACCGCCGAGGTAGCATGCCATCCTGTTGAGCCTGAGCTTGTTTGGCAGCGAGTCGGTTATATTTGCGCCGAGGCGCAGGGAGGTGGAGTTGAAACTGGTGAAGCTGCATCCTATGGAGGAATTGGCGAAGGCGCACGAGTTCTTGAATGCGGAAGCCCATGCCAGGGGGGTCTCGTTGGCATGTATCGAGGCTATGAGGGCCTCGGCGCTGGAGCTTGCTGGAATCAGCAGAGATGTGTTGACCAGCGAGTACACCGAAAGGGTATAATTGGCCGTCACCTCGGTGGTGTTCACGAGCGCGAAGGGCGAGCCCACCCCGCCTACCCTCTGGAATACGTATGAGGAGCAAACGTCGAGGTTGTTTGCCGCATATGGCAGGCCTGCGCACGGCGAGGTGAACGTAGCCGGTGTCAGGGCCACGGGATTGCGCCTTGTTACCCCGAAGAAGAACCCGAACTTGTCCTGCGAGGCGGCGAGCGAGCCGTATGTGCTATCCTGGTATATGTATGATGCGCCTATGGTTGTGGAATTCTGGTACTGGAACTTTAGCTGGTACGCCTTTAGGGGCGGGTACGCCTTGAGTGCGGACACGAACGCATTGCTCTGTGAGGGCGCATAGTCGCGCGAAAGCACGCTTGCGCAGGTGCGCGGACTGGATGTGGCGTTGTCGTACTGCATCATCTGGGTCCATCCGGACGAATAGAAGAAGCACAGGCTGTTGCTGTTGCTCAGCCTTGCGTATGTGGCGGGCGTGCCGTTCACCGTTATCTGGGTCTCAGGGAGGTTGAAGCTGGAGACTACCTCATTTATGTTTCTTGGGTTTATGGTGCCCGCCATCCACACCACGTATGCGGATGCGGAATCGGGGTATGAGGCGTATGCCCCGTTCATTGTGCTTATCTCCTGCGCTAGGTCGCCGAGTACCGCGACGACAACCCTGTTGCCGCCACCGGTGAAGTAGTTGAATATGCTTAGGTTGAATTTCGACACCATGAAAAGCATCGTGTCGATGCCGGCCTGCGAGAGGGTAAAGCTCTCTGTGGTGCTTATGTTCTCGTTCGGTATGGCGGAGTACACGTTGGGCGCCGCAGGCGCGGTCACGTGCATGTCAAGCGTGCTCTGCGCGGACTGCCTGTCCTGCAGGCTGAAGAGGCGCGCCGGATCGGCTATTGCCTCGAACGTGAAGTTGCCGCCTTCGCTGAAGTTGTAGAGCACCCTTATTGCAGTCCCCTTGCCGGGCGGCAGGGATGCCTGGTATGTGGCATATGTGTAGTTGTCAACGTAGAACACCAGGGGCATGTCGCTTATCGTGCTGCGCCCGGTGTTGTTGACGGTGACTATGAATGTCCGATTCTGATATACGTAAGTGGCGGGGGACTGGTTCTGCGCTGTGAGGGAGACGGAGATGCCGTACTGGGGGTTTATGTACTGCGATGCGTATGCCCACACGGCAACGGCTATGACTACGGCTATCACTGCGTACACTATGAAATCTGTGCTGCGCGACTCCTTCATCTCGTTCACTGCGTGTTGATCGTCACTACAGGCCATCTTGCGCGGGCCTGCGGCGCGGGGCTATTTGTTCTTGAGCTCCCTCATGGCGGATATTATCTTGTCCTTTATGGGCTCGACTTCCGTGCTGAAGTAGTAGTTGATCCATGCTGCCTCGTCGTACTTCTCGCCGGTCTGCGGCACGGTCAGGAAGTATTTTCCCTTCGAGTGCTTCACTATGTTTGCCTTGCTCAGCTGCAGCAGATGGTACCTGAGGGTCTTCTCGTTTATCTGCTCCCATGAGCCGTTTATGTACTGCGCCATCTCGGCTACGTCAGGGTCCTTCTTCTGGTTGAACTGGAAGTACATTATTGAATCCAGCACAGACAGGGCGCTAAGCCGGGACTCCCGCGGGTTTATCACCCCCAGCGAGAGCGCCAGCCACCTTATTATCGCCCTGCGCGTCTCGGTGACTTCCTTTGTAAGCCTCAGATTCCTTAGCGTTATCTCACGCTCTATGAGACCAGATTCATTCAACTCCATGCAGAACACTGACGAGGTAGTAATAGATTTTTACAATAGATTTTAATACCTTTATCGCGTTTATAACTAAATACCTTTTGTAGGCGAGCTACGTGCCCAACACCGACATAGACATAGACTTCACGCCCAGGCAGCTCAGGGCCTTCTCGAGGAACGAGGCGCACATGACAATAAACGTGAAGAACCTGAGCGCAAACACGTACTGGTGCGAATGCGAGATAATGCTTATGCCGCCCCTGTCGCTTGCGAACGACTCGGAGATGAACTCGGGGAGGATGAGGGTCGGGATAATAAAGCCGATGGGCAAGATGAGCAAGCAGGTCAAGGTGTACACCAGGCCAAACAACTACCCGGACGACTACAAGTTTAGCATAGTCGCGTTCGTGTACGACGAGGACGGCGCCATAGCGGAAAGGGTTGAGAAGAAGGCCAGCATCGCATGCGCAAGCGAGGTGCCTGCGCCCAAACAGGGCTGAGCCGCCCCGCAGCAGCTTATTTTTCGGTAGTCCCAGTTGTACAGACAGTTACGCAAAATGCCGCTCTGGACCGCGTATGCCGGTCCAAGCTGCACCCCGCAAAGATGTCCGCTTTCATCCGGCCGCTCACACTGCAATGTGCAGCAGCACCGGAAGCGCATAGCTGACCACCGTGGCGGCTATCAGCAGGGACACCATGTTTATTACCTTGATTAGGGGGTTGAGTCCGGGGCCCGCAGTATCCTTGAACGGGTCACCGACGGTGTCGCCTACCACTGCGGCCTTGTGGGTGTCTGACCCCTTGCCGCCGAAGTTGCCCTCCTCCACGAACTTCTTCGCATTGTCCCATGCGGCCCCGCTGGTGGTCGTCATGAGCGCTAGCACGAGCCCGGAAACTATCACGCCGGCTAGCAGGCCGCCGAGCGCAGCGGCGCCGAGCAGGAAGCCCACGAGTATGGGGCTCAGTATGCCGATGAGCGCCGGAATGGCAAGCGAGGATATTGCAGCCTGGGTGGTTATGTCTACGGCCTTTGCATAGTCAGGCTCTGCAGTGCCCTTCATCAGGCCTTTTATTGTCTTGAACTGGCGCCTTACCTCCTCAACTATCTTTGTGGCAGCCGCACCCACCGCCCTCATCAGTATGGCGGAGAAGACATAAGGCACCATTGCGCCTATGAACAGCCCTATCATGACTGTGGGCTGCAGTATGTCGATGGTTGGCAGGTTTGCTGCGCTCGCGAACGCGGCGAACAGCGACAGCGCAGCAAGAGCTGCCGCACCGATTGCGAAACCCTTCGTTATCGCCTTGGTGGTGTTGCCGACTGCGTCAAGCGGGTCGGTTATGTCCCGCACCCCCTTTGACATGCCGCTCATCTCGGCTATCCCTCCGGCATTGTCCGTTATCGGACCGAAGCTATCCACAGAAACTATTATCCCAGTGAGGGAGAGCATCGCCATGGACGCCAGGGCTATCGCAAACACGCCGCCCACCGCGTATGACACTAGCACGGCCGCAGCTATCACTATAACAGGGAACATTGTCGCCTGCATGCCAGTGGCCAGGCCATATATTATGTTTGTGCCTGCGCCGGACTTGGACGCGGTTGCTATCTGGTAGACAGCCTTTGTGTTCTTGTTGGTGTAGTGGCCGGTTATCTCGGCGAGCAGCACTGCGACAACTAGCCCGGAAAGTAGGGCAGGGAAGTACTGGAACGTGCCGGTATACCATGTGGCGAGCCCGAACCCGATAAGCGCCAGGACTGCTGAAATCCGTATGGATGCGTTGAGTGAGTCCCATATGCGCCTTTTGTCGTTCGTGCCCACAACGAATGTGCCTATGATCGATGCAACTATGCCTACCGAACCCACCACGAGCGGAAGCACCAGCGCGTGGTACTGCAGGTGGGTATAGAATGCGAGCAGCATCGCGGCCAGGATGGTTATGACATAAGACTCGTAAAGGTCGGCCGCCATTCCTGCGCAGTCGCCGACGTTGTCGCCGACGTTGTCTGCGATTACGGCCGGATTCCTCGGGTCGTCCTCGGGTATACCTATCTCTGCCTTGCCCACAAGGTCAGCACCCACGTCTGCGCCCTTGGTGTATATGCCGCCGCCAACCCTGGCGAACAGACTGACTAGGCTCGCACCGAAGCCGAAGCCGATGAGCACGGACGGGTTGGCGTAGAGCGCGTACATTATCGAAAAGCCAAGCAGGCCAAGGCCGACCACGCTCATTCCGGTTACAGTCCCGCCCCTGAATGCGGTCCTAAGCGCGTGCTTTAGCCCCTTCTCTGCGGCCTTCGCAGTTATCACATTCGCCCTGACCGATATCTTCATGCCAACGTAGCCAGCTACTGTGGACAGCAGGGCGCCGAGGGTGAACGCGATTGGAGTCGGTGCCGGGACTATGCCGTAGAGCGATGCGATGTAGAATATTACTACAAGTATTATCCAGAATATTGCCACGGTCCGGTACTGCCTGTTCAGGAATGCGTCTGCGCCCTTCTGTATGGCAGATGCGACCTTCTGCATCCTCTCGTTGCCCTTCGGCTGGCCTAGAACCACCATGGCGTTCCATGCCGCGAAGATTAGCGCGAGAACAGCAGCCCCAATCGAACCAAGAACCAACAAACTCATAGATAATCCCCGCTATTGTTGAATATTATACATGCCAGCCGGCGGCGCGGAACCCGTTCCCCCCTGCCGCGCATCGGAAACCCTGGCCAGAAACAATATTATTTGAAGCATAACCTTAAATACGTTACAGCTGTGCGCGGCAAGGAGTGGGCGGCTAATCGCATGCTATGTAAAATCCGTCGTATTTCTCCCTTGAAAGCCGCTTAGCCGCGGCGGCGTCCTCGCCTATGGCCATGACCTGCGGGCCCTGGGGCAAGTCTACGTATATCGCCTCCCTGAAGCTGCGCATGGAATGCGCGTCGCCGTCTGCGACCACCATAACACTGCCATCCTCCATGTTTCGTACAAAGCCGCATATGTGGTGCGCATCGGCGGCGCGCTTCACCAGCCAGCGGTATCCAACGCCTTGTACTATGCCGTGCACTATCAGAACCATCCTAGCCATGTCGAATGCGCCCTGCGCGCACGGGTGCATTATCGCAAGCGGCGCGCGGATAACTCTATCTTTGACAAAGGTTTAAATAGGAGTACCAGTCCAAATAGGGATGTGGGCTTGCATGGGGGGTAGGAAGGGCGTCCATCGCCATCACTACGACGGCAGAAAGAAGGACGTGAGCGTTTACGTCGACGGCGACAGTGCCCATGAGGAGAATGACATAAAGAAGATGCTCAGGCAGGACGGGACCGGCAAGAACGCGAACTACGCATCCTCTTTCGAGACATTCATGCGGGACCTGCTGGAGCAGTCCAAAATACCTTTCCTCTACGAGAAAGTCTCGTTCATGCTCACCGATAAGATAACAAAAAGGCAGTTCAAGTACACGCCGGACTTCATAACTGAGCTGGAGACGAACGGCAAGACAGTCATAGTTGAAACCCACGGCGCCAAGTATTTTGACGAGCGCAACCTTGTGAAGTTCAGCGAGTTTATGAAGAGATACGGGGCCAGGTACCATCTTATCCTTGTCACAGACATATCACCGGAGAAACTGGAGAGAAAGATGCAGCAGTGCGGCATATCAGGCCCAATAGCCAGCGAGATATGGCACACGAACGGGCTGTACGGGAAGAGCAAGGAGGAGGGCGGCAAGAGGGTGGACCTTGAAGCCGAGTACATAGCGAAAATGCTCGACGAGCTTAAGTCAAGGTCTAGGCTGTTCGACACGGGGGAGAGCAAGGAGCCGCCGATGCTTGTTGTGCTGAGGATCAGGCGCCGTTAGGACCCGAGCATGCCGCGTTCCCTGAGCTTTGATATGTCCAGCATGCTGTAGCGCCAGATTATGTCTCCGCGCTCGTCAGACTGGACGGTCCACGGTCGCACTATTACTACGTCGTTCTGCTTTATCCAGAATGCGCGCCGCAGCCTTCCTGGTATTATGCATATGCGTTCCTTGCTGTCGGAGCAGTGCACGACGAACTTCGTGGCGCCGGAAAGCTTTACGACAGTGCCGACCACCTCGCCGTGATCCGGCATCTTGAGCCTGTGCTCCACAGGGGCGCCGCGCCTCATGTCATGGCTCTTGTCAATCCGGGGCATTGAGTATTACCGATAGTGATTTTGCGCAACAATCTTAATAGCTTTTTATGCCGTACCTCGCACCGCATGCCTCGCACACGAAATAGAACATTCCCCTTCCGGCAACCTCGAGATGCGAATCGGGGTGGTGGCATTCCTTGCACAGCACATACGCCTCGAAATACCTCTGCATCCTGCGGTTGAGGTCGTCGGGGGTGAACTTGCCGCTTATGACCAGGCGCTGGTCCTCCACCCCCACCGGCACGGCCAGCTCCTTGCTTACGTACCGGGCTATGTCATCCGGGTTGCGCCTTGCGCGGTCGGCAAGCGCTGACAGGTTCTTTATTATGGTCTTGTTGCCCTGTATCAGCGAATCGACCGCAGGTATCTTGAAGTCGGATACAGCCTCGGCTAGCTTGGGCATCTTGGAGAAAGCCCTGTCCAGCAGCCTCTCGTACTCCTCGTCGCTCATGGCTCATACCGTTTAAGAGTATACGTTAATTATGAACCTGCACACATATTTAAACCCGTAACCAGACTGAAAGGAATTGCACGTGCGCCGCGGCGGATGCGGCATTACGATGGGACCGCCTGTGGCGGTTCCCTCCTAAGAAGGGTGCCGCCCTTTATGCCCTCCACAATCCCGTGAAGCTGGGCGGTTGTGGTCTCGGGCTTGTACTCGTTTCTCAACGTTATGTCGGCCCTGAGGAAAGGGATGTCGGCTTCTGTGGGGTCGCTCAACTCCTCCTGTTTGGGGCGTCTGCCATAGCGCTTCTCGAATGCAGCCATGCGCTGCTCCTCCACTGTCTCAAGCCTCACTATTATGAGGTTTGGGAAGTTGGCGCGCAGGACCGAAGCGTCGTTCATGAAGCGCATGTCGTCGATGATGAACGGCTGCTTGCCGTGCTTCTTTATGTCTTCCACCAGGTAATTGGGCCATACATTTGGGTCTATGCCGCGCATGGCTGCGGAGATGGCATTTGTGAGCTTGCGGTCCTTGCCCTCCATATGGAAAAGGTCCACCGCAATCTCCTTGAGCTTTGCGGCTATGTGGACACGATAAATAGGAACGCCCAGCTCCTGCTCCATCATCACCTGCAGTCTCTCCGAATAGTATGACTTGCCAGACCCGAACCCGCCGACAAAGGCAAAGGACGGTATCTCTTTTGTGGCCTGCTTTGCTGTCTCTACCATGCTTCGTACCTAAGTAGAATACTCAGCGTTCTTAGGCGGTTCCAAGATATTTATATGTTGTCTTTTGGCCCATTTAATCAAGCGCGGGTTGCATAAGTGGCGCAGGCGCACGCTCTGCCCGAACATGACGCCGTGCAAAAACGTAAGTGGCAGGTCCGCATCCATTCGAGGAACCGCAAACCATAGAAGGATAGGAGCTGATCGGGAGCCTTGCCTTTTGGGGTGGGATGGCATGGGGGTTGTGGCGGTTGCCTGCAAAGTACGCTCTTGGCAACGTAGAAAGCACGGCTGCAATGCGGGCCCAGTGGCAAAGCGTAAATCTCGCTGCTGCTCGTGCCTTTCAAAAGTATTTTATGCATCGCATGAGATGCAACCGATTGGATTAAACAGAAGGATTGCAATGCAGGCTATTCTGCTAGTGGGTGTCTTTACGTCATTAATAGGATCTTTATTTGCGGGGATTCCGGAATCGGCAATTTCCTTGGCGTACCTTGGCGTGCTGCTGGTGTGCGCCAAGTTGGGCGAGGAATCATTCAGGCGGCTGAAGCTTGTTCCGTTCGTCGGAGCTATATTTATGGGCATCATCATAGGCCCCGGAATCCTGGGTTTTATCAACATAAACGCATCCATCTCCATTTTTGTGACGGTGGGCATAAACTTCCTGCTCTTCGTAAGCGGGGCGGTTGAATTCGAGCCAAAACGCTTCCGCACGATCCTCAAGGGCCGGGCAACCATCCCTATAATACTATTCCAGTTCACGATTAGGTTCGCAGGGGTCGCAGCGATAAGTTTCATGCTGTTCCACCAATTGCTGACTGCCATTGTCATAGGAATTGTCGCGGGTATGAGCAGTGCTGGCCCGCTTTCACGGCTGCTCACCGATACGGGATTGGCAAAAACGGATGAGGGCACAATGATTTTTTCACAGGTTGTGATAATCGAGATAGCTGCGGTCATACTATTTTCATTCGTATACGACTTGGCAGGGAAAGCAATCACACTTGTTTCCGTTGCATCGGTCGCAATAGAGGTGCTAATTACAATCGTAGGCATAGTACTATTTGGACGTAGTGTGCTTGTGCCGCTTCTTGAAAAGACAGAAACAAAATTGCACGGGAGGGAGGTGGTTTTTACAATCATTATTGCCTCTATACTGCTGCTCGGATTCCTCGGGGAGGCGATAGGTTTTAATTCAGCCATAATAGCGCTTTTTCTAGGCCTACTGCTCCATGACTTCTTTGAGGCAAGGCCCGTCCTCTTGGAGAAAATGAACGCGTTCACCTATGGCTTTTTCGAGCCGTTGTTTTTTATAGGCCTTGGCCTGTATTTCGTAAAGGTAACGCCGGGCTTGCTGCTGGCAGGGGGCATCATCTTCTTGGTGGCCTTGGGGATTGATGCGCTCGTAGGCGCAATGACGGCAAGGGCATTCAAAGTTGATATGTGGAAGAATGCGTTCGGAACCTGCGTGAATGGTGGTGTAGACGCCGCCCTTCTCGTCACGGCCTTTACCGCCGGCACCGCCTTGATGGGCGGATATTCTTATTCTGCGGCGGCAATTGGGATCGCGCTTCTTTCGCTCGTTGCGCCGCTCCTGTTCAGATTGCGCGCCCCCTTGATAGACATCGATAAAGAGCGCGGCACACGGGAGATAGTGAAACGGCAATTGGGCGCCCTGACGGCAGGTGAGATTTGCAAGACACTCCCGACTGTCAGTGTCAAAGAAAATGAATCTGTGCGGAGCGGAATGAAGCGGTGCCTTGACATCGGCTCGAGGGCGGCAGTGGTTTTGAATTCAGAAAATAAGCCCGTGGCAACACTTTTGCTCAGGGATGTCCTGACCATGACAAGGCACGAAATTGCCAGGTTAAAAGTTATTGATGCGCCACTTGCAAAGGTAATAGAAGTGACAGAGTCCGAACCTGCGCTTAAACTGGAAAGCGCATTCAAAGAGACAAATATACCCATTGTGGCGGTGGTGGATAAGTCAGGGAAACTTATGGGCACGATACTTGAAAGGGAAATATTAAGACGTATAATAATCTCCATAGAGGACCCTCCCCAGCCTGCCTAGCGGCAAAAACAGATATGCCAGGAGTAGGTGTGCTATCTGCGTGGATTTGGGGGGGTGTATGAGTTGTGGATGTTTGAGCCCTTGGGGGCACCGGCTGTTGGATGGCTTTTACATGTCTGGACTTCAGGGCAAAGTGGGCTTCTATACGCAAGCCGCTGAACAGGGCTTTGTGTCTAAAGTCGCTTAAAACGGGCACTTTAGACATAAAGTCGCTGAACAGCCAATGCATAAATATTTCGTGCTGCGGTATATAGTATGCAGCAAAGGTGCGATTGATGCTAGGTACTAGGCGTGCGCAGGCTGTAGACAGCCTGGATGCGAGGGAGGCTGCCGACATCCTGCAGCACATCAGGGGAAGAACTGTCCTTGACGTGGGCGGATGCGACGGCAAACATGCCGCAGTATGGGCTGCCGCAGGCTTGGATGTTACGATAATGGACAACAAGAGCTACAGCCATGGCGAGGCCGCGGGGCTTGCTGCGGCAGGGATCAGGCTGATTAACCAGGACTTCTATGCAGGGCAGGATAAGAGGAGGTACGACACCGTGGTGTCACTGCGCGCCATGAATCCGGAGGGCGCACTGGGCAGGGAGTTAGGCATGGCTGACATGCGGGTGATAAGCATGGTGTTCATGCCGTTTTCCAGGGACGTGTGGGACGCGCAGAAGCGCAACTACATCGAATGGCTCGACGGGGTCGCGAAGGCCGTGGAGCGCTCCAACGGAGGGATTGCCGCCCATATCGCGCTGCTGGACGACCCTGAGGAGTTGGTCGAGCCAAAGGACTTCAGGAACCGCTTTAGCCTGCAGGACCTTAGGCACGAGTGGGATAGCGACAGGATGTGCATCAGCGGCACGGACTTCCACGTCATGCTCATAATCGTGGACAGGAACCGTGGCGGCGCGGAGGCGCAGCTGCCTTCGGACCCGCGCAAGAGGTACGGATACTACAACGGCAAATAGCCGCGCAGCTATAGCTCCAGCTCCATTATCAGCTCGTCGATGGACCTGTCGCCCGTCCTCACCCCCTTTCTCATCCTGCCTATCACGGTGAATCCCTCCCGCTTGTATAGCCTTGCGGCCGGGCGCTGCAAGGGGTTGACCGCCAAGCCCACCTTGGCTATGCCGCCGTGGGCCCGCGCCTCGCCCAGAGCGCGGCGCACCAGCAGGGCGCCTATGCCCTTGGAGCGGTAGTCGCCGCGCACGTAGAATCCGTAGATCTTGGCAGTGTGGCATGTCTTCCTGCCGCTACCGAAGACGAGGGTTATGATGCCTATCGGAGTGCGGCCGTCCAGGGCGAATATGACATTGTGCATCCGCCCGCGCCACGTTGGCTGCGTAAGGCGCAACTCCTCCCCATACGAGCTCGAAAATGCGGTGGGCTCTGTTCTGAGCGCCTCGAGCCGAAGGGCGCGGTATTCCAGCCATCTGGACTGCGGCAGTCTCCTTATTGCTATCGCCATGAACTTCAGCCGCATAGGCCACACGCGCACATGCCCCTATGCCTGCGGCGTGGCGGCCGCGTACTTACGGATTGGACAAATCTATTTATAGTGCTTTGTAAAATGTTATTTGGCAGATAGGCCGGGAGCTAAGGGTTCCCGATCCGCAAATCCCTTTTGGCGGGCCAATGCTGATTGAGTATCGTATACGGGCACCGAGCCTGCACGGAGGCGTAGACGCTTTGCCCCAGGTGGTGGCTGCATGTGTGAACCAGGCCAGGCCGGAAGGAGCAACCTTAATCACATGTTAGCCATGCTCTTGGGATACAGGGCCGAGCTGAAGTGCAGATAACTTGGCGCCCGCCTGCGGTGCAAGATTAGCTTCTGCCACTTTAAGCTTCCCGGAAGGGTTGCAGGAACAGAATAAAAACGTTATGGGCAATAACCATATATGTGCCGGGTTCGCCTAGTGGTAGGGCGGCAGCCTGCTAAGCTGTTTAGTTAGAAATGACTTCCGCGAGTTCGAATCTCGCACCCGGCGAATTTTTATTCTGGCTGCGGCATGGGAAGATGGAGCCTGCGCTAGATGTGCTCGGGCTTGGGCGGCTTGGCCTTGAACTTGGCGCGCCTGAGGAGCAGGGCCGAGGTTACATTCGTCAGGATTATCACCATGAACGATATGTAGAATATCTGGTCGAAATACACGCCGCCTATGGCGTACAGGCTGGCTGCGAGCACCGCGACGACGGTGCCGCGCGGCAGCATGGAAAACACAAGCGGGCCGAACTCATCGAGGTACTCCTTGGCCGTGATCGCATGCACCTCTGCGTAACGTATCACGCACAGTGCCACGGTGACCACCACGGCGTACATCAGGTAAGTGTATGAAAGCACCGCTATCATTCCTATGAAAACGAAGAAGAACGTCCTTATCAGGAACTCCAGATCTCTCTCGACGGCCCTGCTTTCCCTGTGCTCCTTCTTGCTTATCTCTATGTCCATCCGCAGCAGGGACGATATCTCCTTGTAGTTGCCCATCATCAGGGCGAAGACAAGTATCGATATTATCGCAGCCCCGTTGAGCAGGGAGACGGTACCGTACAGGAGCAGCGCAACTGCCAGGGTAGGCAGGTACTCCCTTGCGCCCTTCACCTTGTGCTGGATCGCAAGCCATGCGAGGCCTGCCACCACCCCCACGAAGAGGGACACGCTTATGTAGTCCACTATGTAGTTGACTGCTGACGAGAACGTGTACACGCCGCCAGTCAGGCCGGAAAGCAGTACAGTGAACAGAAGTATTGACACCACGGAGTTTATCGTGACCTCCATCACCATCATGCTATAGACGGCGGGCGGCATCTGGATCCTGCGGATTATTGGTATTATGACTGCGACGGCAGTCTCGCCAAGGATCACGCCCAGTATAGCGCCGTAGATGAGCGGCCAGCCGAAGAGCAGGTACATTACCACAGACATTACTACCATGGGCAGCAGGTTGTCCATGACGCCCAGATAGGCACCAGACACGTTCTTCAGGTCGTTGCGCGTTAGCCGGATGGCCGTGCCGCCGTTGTACATGATAGTAACCAGCGCAAGGTCGCCAAAAAGCGGAGCTAAGTACCTGAGGGTCGCGGCATAGGTGGCGGGAAGAAGCGCACCAACGGGCACCAGTATGAGACCGATTGATATCAGTATCAAGACCTCTGGCACCCTGGTCCGATGGAAGAGGGCCTGGGCCACGTATCCTATGATTATGATGAGTGCTATTGCAATGAGTATTGGTATTGCCGAGACACCGGACTGCAGGAGAATTTCTGCGAACATGAAAACACTATGGAATGGCACACAAGATTTATAATCAGTGCAGTAGCCCGTGCAACGGCGCAGGGTTCGGGGAAGGGGATTTATGGGACTATCTCCGGATTGGAGGCGCGCAGCACTGCTCCTGCGACCAGGTTGGTCGCTATTATGACCAGGAATGTAGTGTAGAATACATGGTTACCGTACGGAGTGCCGGAGGAAAGGAACAGGGCGGCGAGCACCGCGG
This sequence comes from Microcaldota archaeon, assembly GCA_021807115.1. Classification (GTDB taxonomy): domain Archaea; phylum Micrarchaeota; class Micrarchaeia; order Micrarchaeales; family Micrarchaeaceae; genus JAJZYD01. Next base: position 65,502 of record JAKAPJ010000002.1, on the reverse strand, counting down.
CGGTGGTGCCGCGCTGCATCAGGGAGAGCGCGACCGGCCTGATGCCAGCGGCCGACTCGCCACCGAATGCGAGCCTGACAATCACATACCGCATTGCCACAAGCGTGATTGTGGCTGCGGCTGCATACTCCGCATAAGTAAAGGACACTGAGGCTATGATCCCTATGAACACGAAGAAGAATGTGGTTATTATCAATTCCATGGAGCGCTCCACCGCGTTTATCTCCCTGGCCTGCGACCTCCTTATCAGGATAGGCGTGCCGAGGTATTTGCTTATGGGATTGTAGTTCCCGAGTATCACGGAAAACACCAGCACGGATATCGGGGCGGCTGTGTCGAAGATGCTGGATACCCCGAAAAGCAGCAGTGCAACTGCAATGGTGGGCAGGTAATCGCGGGCGTGGGGGAGCCGGGACTGGACACCGAGCCATGCAAGGCCTGCGCCAACACCCAGCACGATCGAGACACTTATTGAATCCACCACATACTGCGTTAGCCCACCTGCCGTAACGTGCTGGCCCGAAATGAGCGACAGCAGTATTGCAAACAGCATTATCGCGACAACAGAGTTGACCGAGGTCTCCATAAGCAGGGTCGCGTACGCGGACGGGGACATTCTTATCTTCCTTATGAGGGGCGCGACTATCGCGGTTGATGTCTCGCCCAACACCGCGCCGAGCAGCGCCCCGTACACCGGCGGCCAGCCGAAGAGCAGGTACATCACAATGCATAGAAGGACTGCGCCGCCAAGCACGTCTACCACCCCAATTAGCAGGCCCATCCTGCCCTTCAGCGCCGAGGTGTTTATGCTCATCACCTTTCCGGCATTGAACATTATCACCACAAGGGCAAAGTCGCCGAACACTGACGCTATTGAGCGCAGGGAATCTACGTAGCTCTGCGGCAGGAGGTGGGCAACAGGGACCAGCAGCACGCCGATTAGTATAAGGATTAGCGCCTCAGGCACCTTGGTCCGCCTGAATATTGCCTTGCCTATGTAGCCTATCAGGATTATTAGCGAAAGTGCCATGAGAAGGGGTATGGCAGGAATCATTGGCTGCAACAGCATTTGTACAGTCATCGCAATGCACTGGCTGATTGAAGATTGAAATTAAGGTTTATAATTGATTTGGGCGGGCGTGTGCATGGCGGGCGCATGACATTACAATGGCATGCACAAAATCGGGGCGGCGCTAAAAGTGGCATGGGGAGGGTGATAGCCAAATGTCCAACATGGGAACAGTGCGTAAATACCATGGGCTTGCAATATACTAGTGTGTGGAAATGGTGGTTTTATGCCAGGCACAACAAAGATGAGCCCTTCGGAGATGGAACATATGCGCGAGGTGGACTTCATAGCCAGGAGCTACGATGATGCGCTGTCGCACAAGAAGAACGATGCGGTAGGGGCGTTCAACAAGGCGTTCAGCGAGTTCATGCCAACGGTGCAGATGAGGTTCTCGGCCATCGGCGCCGAGGAGATAAAGAGGGGCCTTGATGCGCTGGACAAGGCAAGCTTGGCCAAGCTCTACTCCGCAGCCATGGAGATTGACGAGAAGTTCCAGATTTACCACGTCACTGAAACGAAGAACCTGCCGCAGGGAGTAAGCGACATGTACCGCTGACATTCGGCCAATGTGACGCGCGCATCTTGGCTTTTCCCGTTTCGATGTGTGGGCGGCATATGTGCGCGCTGATGCCGTTTTTAGCCGTCTCGTATCGTCGCCCTGCCTGGCGAAAAGATACATAAACCTGCTCTTCTATTCTCTTAACTGGGCAGGGCTGATGGCGTTTATGCGCAGGATCTGCGCAATGCACGGTTAGTGGGATGGAAAAGAACGCTCTATACTGGAACGAACAGGGCAATTCCCTGCTTGTCCAGGGCATGTACGAGGACGCGATAAAGGGCTATGACGCGGCGATAAGGCTGGATCCCGGCCTTGCGGTATCGTACAACAACAAGGGCATAGCGCTGGACAACCTTGGCAGGTACGCCGATGCGATAAAGGAGTTCGACACCGCGCTGGGCATAGATCCTAGATTCCAAGCCGCGCACTACAACAAGGGCATAGCGCTGGCGGGGCTGGGGAAGTACGAGGACGCGATCAGGGAGTACGACACCGCAATATGGCTCGACAAGAAGGACCCCGCCGCGCACAGCAGCAAGGGCAATGCACTCTCGTGGCTGGGCAAGTATGGGGACGCGATTAGGGAGTACGACGCAGCGATAAGGCTGGATCCCAAATCAGTGGCCGCGCACTACAACAAGGCCGTGGCCCTGGCTGCCCTGGCCGACTACACCGCGGCGGTGCGCGAGTACGACAGGGCGATAGCGCTGGACCGGAGGCTCGCACCGGCACACGGCGGCAAGTGCAACGCCCTTGTGGGGCTGGGGAGATACGAGGACGCGGTGAGGGAATGCGACATAGCCCTGTCCCTGGATCCGGATAACCGCGCATACATCGACGCGAAGGGGATAGCCGTGAAACTGCTGGAGGGGAAGGGGGAGAAGGGATGAGGGGCGGCGCATTAGGCAACGTTTAAAGAGGGTTCTTTTACAATCAATTAATATGCCCGGCGCGGACGCGGAGCCCAAGCTAAGCCTGTTCGACACACTCGTGATAATACTTGCAGGCAGCCTAGGCGCGGGGATATTCGTGCTAAGTGGGCCCTCTATGATAAGGTCGGGGGTGTACAGCTTCACCGCGCTGCTGGTCACAGCGCTGCTGGCGCTGATAGCCGGAGTGTGCTTCTCCGAGATCGCCAGGTTCGTTTCGAAGGAGGGCGGCGCGTTCGAGTACGTGAGGGAGGTATTCTCGCCAAATGCCGGATTCGTTGCTGGGCTGCTGTGGGCGGCAGGCCTGATAAGCGCAGCTGCCGCCGGCGCGATAAACCTGGCATACTACATAAGCTCGATATTCGCCGTGCCGCTGCCGATCATGTTCGTCGGGGCGCTGATAACGATACTGGCCGCAGCAGTGGTGCTCTACGGCGTGAAGCTGTCGGTGCCGCGCCTGGCTGCATACATAGGGATAAACATAATTGCGCTGCTGGCGTTCCTCATATACGGCTCGCACCTTGCCTCGTTCACCCTCAACCTGAACCTGTCAAAGCAGGACCTGGTAAGCACGTTCACAGGCTCCGCCATAATGTTCTTCGCGTTCGCCGGGTTCTCCGCGATAACGGTTGTCAGCAAGAGGGTGGCTGGAGGCGACAGGACGATAAAGAACGCGATATACATCTCGATAATAGTGTTCCTGCTGCTCTATGCGGTGCTAGCGTCCATATCCACAGGGGTGTTCAGCAGCATACCCCAATCCACGCTTCCCAGTGCGGGCGGGGGCATAACCGGCAGGGTGAGCCTGCCGCTGCTGCTTGCCAACCTGCTCAAGGTGGAGGGGCTGCGCTACCTGTTCGTCGCGATCAGCATCGTGTCCATATTCGGCCTGATGCTGATATGCCTGATGGGAGCGGCAAGGGTGTTCTTCGCGATGGGCAGGGACTGCGAGCTGCCGGAGCTGTTCAAGACCCTGAACCCGGACGCCACCCCGACCAACGGGGTGATACTGGCCTGCATAGCAGCGATAATAATCATAGCCACCACGCAGTTCGCGGCCATAATAGACACCATGAGCGCAACTATGCTGTTCTCGTTCACCATAGTCAACGTGGCGGCGCTGAACCTTACCATAAAGGAGAGGCAGAACGCGAAGAGCCAGGGGCTGCTGCTGCGGCACAAGGCGTTCTTCATCGTGCCGCTTGTAGGCATCCTGGGGAACCTCGGGCTGCTGCTCACCATAGGGCAGTTCGGGCTGACGGTGGCCCTTGGCGTGCTGCTGGTGAGCGGGGTGTACTACACATACGGCAAGGTGCTGCTGCTGCCCAAGGGCATGGCGGCGGCGTTCAAGGAATCGCCCGAGACCAACGACGTCAAGGAGTTCGTGAAGGATTGAGCGGCGGATAAATGATTTTTAATATGTTGCAGTGCAATACTAACCTGTTGATGGGATGGTGCTAGAGGAACTCAGGAAGCTTACAGTAAACGAGCTCATATCAAGGCTCCACTCAGCGATAACTTCCGTGGCGCAGAACATCACAAAGATCACGGAGAAGAACCGCGAGATAACCCTGGTTGACATCATAGAGCTGAGGAACGGGATCAAGCAGAAGCTTGACAAGGGGGAGGAGACCGCGGAGAACACCAAACTGCTCAAGCTCATAACGCTGTTCAAGGAGGACAAGAACGCCCTGGAGCTGCTGAAGATAGACCTTAACGAGTGGATAGAGTTCCTGGACGCAGTCAAGGAGCATGTGGGCAAGGGGGAGGACACCCTGAGCAAGGAGGAGCTCAAGGAGATTGACAAGCTGAAGACCGACATCACAAAGATACAGAATTTCCTCAGGAAGCAGTAGCGCTTTGCGGCCGCTACGCGCATAAGACCTGACCTGCCGGCCGGGCTGGAACGCTAGTACCAGCCCCTGGCCTTCATCGCCCTCGCAACGCGGTCGACCGCTATCACGTATGCGGCCATCCTCGGGGATATCTTCTGCTTCTTGTCCGCGTACCCCTTCTGCGTGGCCATGGTGTCCCTGAACGACTGGGTTATTATCTTGTCCAGCTCCGCATCGAAGCGCGGCGTGTCCCAGTAGTAGCCGCTCACGTTCTGGGTCCACTCGAAGTACGAGCCTATTACCCCGCCGCTGTTGACCAGGAAGTCAGGAAGGTCGACCACGCCCTTCTCGAAAAGTATGTTGGTCGCATCCGGGGTGACCGGCCCGTTCGCCAGCTCAAGCAGGAGCTTTGCCTTCACCCTGTCGGCATTGTCCTTCTTTACCTGGTTCTCTATCGCGGCAGGTATGAGTATGTCTACCGGAAGTTCCAGCAGCTGCTCGTTTGACACCTTCTTGGCGTTCTTGCTCTGGTAGCCCTGCACGCTGCCAGTCTTGGCCTTCGCCTCCTCCAGCTTCTTCATGTCCAGACCGTCGGGGTCGTATACGCCGCCCGCGGAGTCGCTTATTGCGACTACCTTTGAGCCGAACATGCTCTTTGACAGGGTGTAGGCGTACATGCCCGCGTTGCCGAACCCCTGGACCGCTATCTTTGCCTTCTTGAGGTCTATCTTGAGCGCCTTGGCCGCCTCCCTCATCACGAACATGCCGCCCATGGCAGTGGAGTCCTTCCTGCCCTCGGACCCCCATATCTCGACAGGTTTGCCGGTTATCATGCCGAAGTCGTTGTGCCCCACTATCCTGGAGTACTCGTCCATCATCCATGCCATTATCTGGGGAGTAGTGTACACGTCGGGTGCAGGTACGTCCTGGTTTGTGCCCACGATGGAGGCTATGCCGCGCATGTAGGCGCGGGAGAGGTTCTCCATCTCAACATCGTTGAACTTCTTCGGGTCGCAGATCACGCCGCCCTTGCCGCCGCCGAACGGTATGTTTGCAAGGGAGCACTTCCAGGTCATCCATGCCGCAAGCGCCTTCACTGTGTCTATTGTCTCGGCCGGGTGGAACCTTATGCCACCCTTTGCAGGACCCCTTGCATCGTTGTACTGGACCCTGAATCCGGTGAAGGTCTTTGTAGTACCATCCCTCATCTTCACGGGGAGCGTTACCGTGAGCTGCCGCTTGGGTTCCCTCAGTATCGCATGCGCCTGCCTATCCAGCTTCATTATCTGTGCAGCTTGGTCAAGCTGCTCCTGGGCTATCTTGAAAGGGTTGAGTTCCTCTGCCATGGAATCACTTTTGAGCATGAGACCTGAAAACGCAAAAAACGGCGCCGGTCTTTTACGGCTGGGGCGCTGGCATATAGAAGAACGCTGGAAAGGTATTTATTATTGATTATAATATTCGTGTTGCTTCTTGCAAGGTTGCGACGGGTGCGCCACGTAAGGCGGCCCGGCGCCATGCGGACAGGGAATGGCTTGAAGCTACTTATGTGCCGCTAAAGAGCAACGTTTATATAGCTATGTTTTGATTAATAGGTTAGATTCTAAAGGTGAAATAATGTTAGGAAGAACCCTCAGGGCGCAAAGCGCTATGGAGTATCTGATGACATACGGATGGGCTATACTGATTATAGCCGTGGTATTGGGAGCACTGTTCTCGCTGGGAGTATTCAGCGGTTCGAGCCTGCTCGGCACGTCGTGTATCGCGTCGCCGGGTTACTCGTGCAGCAATCCTATCCTGAACAATGCAGGTACGCTGTCGTTCACGTTCGGGCAGAACACAGGCTCTACAATCTATAATGTAGAGTTGGCGTGCGCGGCCACTTCGACAGGAACGGGCCAGCCGTCCTCGACTGCTCTAGGTGGCGGGTACAATTCGCTGCTCCTGAGCGCGTCTGGCGGAGGGTCGCCCGGATTGGCGAACGGGATAACTGGAGGAGTTAGCACCCTTGTGGGGAACCAGCTCTCTTCGGGACAAACCGTACAGATAAGTGGTTGGCCATGCTATGGCACAACGGGCAGCGCACTGGGCTCGCAGAGCATAGGCGCGGCGTTCAGCGGATTTATCTGGATGAACTATACCTCATCGCAGTGCACTATGGAGGCAAGTGGCTGCCCATGGCTCACCGCTAAGGTATTGACCGTGACCGTAAAGGTAACCTAACCGTTACCTTTCTTTTTTATTTTTCTACTTTTTTTTCTCTTTTTTCTTTATGTTTTAGTTTCCCGGCATTAGCGTGCGCTAGGCGCGTACAAAAACTTCCGTAATTTACCACTATTTAAATAGCTTCTCTTGTAATTATAGTTTGACTACGGGCCAAGGTATTTGACATGGCAGGCACACTCAAGAAATCGCAGAGCGCAATGGAATACCTAATGACATACGGATGGGCCATATTGATAATAGCAGTAGTACTTGGGGTAATGTTCGCACTAGGCGTATTTAACAGCAGCAACTTCACCTCTACGGTGTGCACAGGGGAGCCTGGGTTCCTCTGCCAGGGCCTCACATTTTACTCTGATGGCACTGTCTCCTTCACATTTGGGCAGGCCACGGCGAACACTAGGATATATGACCTGGAGATGGCGTGCACAAGCTCGATAAACCAGACCGGGAACGCAGAGGCCGCCAACAACATTAACCCCTACCAGGTCATACTTGCAAACGGGCTTGCCATAACACAGGACCCCACAAACGTCCTGCTCACCACTGCAGTAGTGCAAGATTCAAGACTTTTTGTAACCGGATTGCACTGCTATGACAAGAATGGGATTCTTATGTCGAACGTCCCGTTGACATCCTCGTTTTCAGGGTGGATATGGGTAAATTACTCGCTGCCCGGCCCGAACGGACAGGCACCTCCGGCGCCGGCGCCAAACCCCATATATGACAAGGCAGCCTCGATTACCGCTAAAGTTACATAATGGCAGATACGGTGGGTCCGATCCATCGCATGCGCAAAAAGAGGCCGCTGTTCGCTATGGATTCTGCGAATCTTTATTTGGGGCGCAGTTCTTTTGAGTTATAAGCTCGGCCTTGTAGCGCAGCACCTCTGCCAGCTCATTGGCGCTCAGCAGCGGCGCACGCGTCCTCTCTATGTCATCTATGGCCAGCCTCGGGCAGGCGGTGTTGACGAACGCGTCGAACTCGAGCATGTTGTTGAGGGACATGAAGTCGAATGTGTTGGCCACTAGTATCTCTGCGCTGAGCCCCGCACGCTCAATCATGCCTTTTGCTATCCTGGCCAGGTTCATGTTGTGCTGGCCGTTCTTTGTGCTGACCAGTATCCCGAATCTGCAGGATTTGAGCGCGCGCATCACCTTGCCCCTGCTGCGCTTCCTGTAGGTGTCCCTGTAGCCGTCTATGCGCTCCACCTTGTTCTCGAACGGTTCGACAACGAAAAACGGCTTTGTGGTATTGAGGAGCGCCCCAAGGGGGTGGAACATGCCCCCGCCGAAATAGACGTGAGCGTCCACCGTGCGGTCGACTGAGGCGGCGCTGCCAATGTCGCAGCCCAGTATCTGCCCCGGCCTCTTGGCGAACCCGTAGGGCCTGCCTATGACGACCTTCTTGCCGTTTGACTCGTAGAATGCCTTGACTGCTTCCAGCTGGTGTATGTGCTGTATTGTGGTCACAAGCGATATTGTAGAATAGCCATTGAGCGCCTCGAGTGACTTGGGCAGCAGGTCCAGGGGGGCGTCTATCGGGTAGGGGACGTATTCAACGTTGAAGTCCACCTTGTGGAACTCAGCGTGGCCGAAATGGACCAGCTTGTCCGCCTTTATGTTCCTTGCCTCGTCTAGCGCCAGGTCACAGGCCCCGAACGTGGGCGATGCCGATATGAAGACCTCGTTCCCCTCGGCCTCCATGCGCTTGGCATGCTCCAGGGCTTTCTGCTTGAGCCCTTCGGGAAATTGGAGAAGTATTCGCATCAGAATTACCCGTGGTCAGGCCGCCTCCCGGATCTTGTAGATTCCGGACAGCTTTGCCGACGCCCTCCTTAGGGCGGACACCGCCACCTCGCGGTTGGCCCTCCTGGTCTTGACAAGGAAGACGGGCTGCCTGGGCCTTATCCTTGCGGCCACAGATACGGGCCTGCCGTATGCCTCGCTCATTCCCCTGGATACCCTGTCTGCACCGGCGCCTACTGCCATCTTGTGCTCCCTTATTACGTTGTGCGGGTACACCATCAGCTTCATGTAGAATCCCTCGGGAATCGACGCTTCCAGGTACTTGTGCGCGACCAGCCTTGCGGCCTCCAGCGCGTTGGAGCGCAGCTGTATGGGCTCCTCGGGTGCAAGTATAATCCTTAGGTCGTATTCGGGGATGTCCTTGCCCATGTCGAATATCTGTATGCTCGTATGCGGCAGCGCCCTGACGAAGTTCTTGCGGGGCTTGCTGCGGGAGAACCTGGCCCATGCCTGGGAGTTGGGAGTCCTGCAGGTCCTTCCTGGTCTTAGTTTTGCCATTTAAAACACCTGATCCGTGCTGCTGCCTGTCTGGGAGGGAGCAGGATAAAGAACAGTATTTACTTTATGTGGGAAAACCTATAAAAAGATGCAGTTTTATTGGCAGTTGCTTGGAAACTGGGGGTTTGAGGAGGCAGGTCACGTGGCGGGGTTGACTATGTTGGCTGGCGGAAGCAGGGCGGAGTTGCCGCACCGGTACCAGTCGCCGTAGTTGTTCGGCTCAGCGTTCAGCTCGAAGACCGATGCGTGATTGCTGATGGCGGTAAGCAGGTCGCTGGTTATGTTGGTGCACGGATCCACTGCGGCGAACTGCATCTCGTCTGGCATGTTGAGGTACTTCTTGAACGTGGCGCACCAGCTCTGGTCGCTGCAGCCCGAAGGGAATGATGTCTTGGCAAGTCCCTGGTATGCAAGGCCTATCTTGCTCGTCGTGCTCCAGTTTGCTGCGGTAACCGCTTCCTGCGGGCCCCCTGGTACAGGCGCCATGTCTACAAAATACCAGTACGGGAAATTCTGCTTGCCCACCCAGTTTATGGAGTCGTTTATGAACTTGGAGAATGATGTCGTGGAATATCCCTGCGCGACCCAGTCGTTGTAGCATGTTGACCCTACGGCATTGTTCCTGTACGGGACCTCGTCCTCCCCGCCCTGCGTGAACCCCCACCTTATGTAGGAGACAGAGCTGGAGAAACTGCTGGATGCTATGTGGTTCTCGAACGTGGTCTCGAACTGCTGTATGTCGCTCTCGTAGGTCTTGTTCCAGAAAACAGGCTCGGGGAACGGGGCGCACACCCCCGCGGGTATGTACGGTACGCTGTTGAGCACCCACTGCGGGGTGTCGTACTGCCCGTTAAGCTCATGCACGGTGCCCTCCTCGTTCCCGACAAGCACGAACGCCACGCTCTTGCCGGCCTTCACGAACGGCGCCACTGACTGATTTATGTACGACCAGTTGTACACGCCCTTCTGCGGCTCTATGTTGCTCCAGTGCACAAGTAGCACAAGCCCGCAGTCAGTATTGTTCTTCATCACCGTGTTTGTTATGTAGTCCCAGACGCTTGGGTTGGCTATCCCCTGGTCAGATGCAGCATATATGCCGTGCGGCGGGGCAGATATTGGGGCGTTTGGTGCGCTGCCCATGCAGTACGCCGATGCGCCGCTTTGGATGGTTGTGGTAGTGGTGGTTCTGGTGGTGGTTGATGATGTGCTTGTGGTTGAGGTAGTAGTTTTGGTTGTTGTGGTGGTTGCGGTTGTGGTGGTGATGGTGGTACTGGTGATGGTTGTGCTTGTTGATGGTTCGCACTCGAATACAAAGAACTTGCCGTTCATCCCGCACGTCTGCCCCGTAAGTACCCTGTTGGAGCAGGATACGGGGCATATTCCACTCATGCTGCTGCAGTATTTTACGCCGCACGAGAATGTGGAGAGCGACGGGGTGGAGCTCATGGCCGTCGCCAGGTTGGTGCCTGTGACCACAACGAGCATTAGGAGCGGGAAATATAGGAATATGCTCCCTAGCGTGGAAGTCAGCCCTATGGCAACAGACATGTGGCTAGGCGTTGAAGCGCTGGTCGGATGCTGGTGCGGGATGCTGGGCTTTTGTGCTTTTGCAGACCGCGCGCGCCGAGGCGCCTTTCCAGAACGCATAGATATGATGCTGTGGGAAGATTTAATAATGCGTAGTTTGATGCGAAGGTACAACGTCGGGAGATTGACCAACGGAGGCGGATTCGCGGATGCCACTTTGCAGTTGGTTATGTTTGGCTGCAATTTGGCGCGGCACTAAATGACTGGCGGCGGGACCTTAACCTCCATTGCAAGGTTTTGGGGTTTTGCTGCCTTAAATGAGGCCAAAATTCTGGAAAATGTTAGTTTTTTGGTAAAAAAGGGCATACTTAAATATCTGGCGCGACGCGGATAGACAGCAATGGTAACTATACAGAACGACGGCACAAAGCTGCAGGCCGCACTGCTGCGGCAGCAGGGCTTTGAGAGGCTGCGGCTTGTGGTCCTGGACGGCGACGGCGTGCTGAGAGACTCCAGCGCGCTGGTGTATACCGCCCTGAGCAAGGCGGTTGAATCCCAGGGGCTAAGCCTTCCGTTTGACATGGACGACCTGAGACGCATACGCACGGTGCAGAAGTACTGCGACGGGCCTGGGGCGAAGGTACTGCTGGCGGTGCAGAGGGAGGGTGCAAGCCTGAAGGAGGTGCTGGCTCGCCCGAACCTGGGTGCGGAGCTTGATGCCATAGTGGCAAGGCACATAACCCCTGCGGATGACAGGATACTGGATGAGATAAGCAGGAAGCACGACCAGATAATATCCGAAGGGTTCACCAACGTGGGCAACGGCCTGGTACATATGGTGCCTGGCGCCGCAGAGGCAATAGCAAGGCTAAAGATCAGCGGCTACACCGTGGCCGTGTTTTCAAATGCACCAAGCATTACAAACCAGCAGAGCGGCTTCCCGGGCATAGACATTTCGCAGTTTTACGCGCGGCTTGTGAAGGGCGATGTCATAGACGGCAGGCCGGTCGAGGGCAAACCAAGCGGGGACGGGGTGACCAGGATAATGAGGATGTTTGGCGCATCGCCTGAGGAGGTGGTGTATGTGGGCGACTCGCCCTCCGACATAAAGGTCGCAAGGAATGCGGGTGTCACTATAGTGTCTGTGATGTCTGGGGACGGCTCCTTGGATCAGTTCAGGGCCGGAGGCAGCGACTGGGTGTTCAGGAACCTGCTGGAATTCAGCAAATACGTTGAGGTGCCGAGGGCTGAAGGCGTGACTCCGCTGCTTAGGAAGGGCTCCGCGGCACGGACTGGGGAGGTAGTGGCCGAGGGGAATTCCGAGGGAAGCGGGCGGCTGCTCAGGGGAGGCTAGACTCGCAGCGGCCTGCACCGCAGCGCACACCAATCCTTTTAAATATGGTCTTTCCATTACTTAGCGTGCAGTGGGTGCTTGCTTGGCTGACGACATAGTGCAAAGTGCGCTGAACCCCGCTATGGCGGACTCGGACCTGTTCAGGACTAAGATAGCAGTGTGCGGGTGCGGCGGCGGGGGCAGCAACACCGTGCAGCGGGTGTCGAAGATGGGCATACGCGGCGCAACCCTCGTTGCGGTGAACACCGACGCGAACCACCTCAAGATGATGGACCCGGCCATAAAGCGCATACTCATAGGCAGGGAGCTTACGCGCGGCATGGGGGCCGGGGGTTTCCCCGAGATAGGCGCCAAGGCTGCCATGTTCTCCAAGCATGAGATAGAGGACGCGCTGCGCGACTACAACCTCGTGTTCGTGACCGCGGGCATGGGAGGTGGCACTGGCACGGGCTCTGCGCCGGTTGTGGCGGAGGTCGCAAGGAACGCTGGCGCGATAGTCATAGGCATAGTTACTGTGCCGTTCGCGCTGGAGAGGGTTAGGCTGCAGGTGGCGCAGAAGGGCGTGGAGGAGCTCAGCAAGCATGTGGACACGCTCATTGTGATAGACAACCAGAGGCTGGTTACGCTCTACCCTAACCTGGCCATGGAGCAGGCCTTCAAGGTGGCCGACGAGGTGACGTCCAGGGCGGTGCGGGGCATAACTGAGGCGATAAACACGCCAAGCCTGATAAACATAGACTTCGCAGACATAAAGTCGATATTGGGGGGCGGGGGGCTGGCGTTCATAAGCGTTGGGGAGGGCAAGGGCTCGGGCAAGGTGGAGGACGTGGTCAGGGACACATTCAAGAACAAGCTGCTTGACGTCAACTACGAGGGCGCGACTTCGGTGCTGCTGCACATAACCGGAGGAGAAGACATGACCCTTGGCGAAGCGAACGAGATAGGCAGGGGGATAACAGACATAACTGCGCCGAACGCCAACGTTATTTGGGGAGCGAGGATAGACCCGTCCTACAACGGGATGGTGTCGGTGATAGCGATATTCACGGGGATAAGCGGCGCATCGGTGCTCGGGGCGGCGAAGGAAGAGAAGTCTTCCGCCTACGGGCTTGAGGAGGTATAGCCGTGTGTTGCCAGCCTTACGCCACGGCTTGACTGTGGCGAAATGGCCCGGGGGAAGGGCGTGCAAGAGCCTACACGGGGCACGCCGGGACGGTTCCTGCTGCTCTTTCTATTGAGAACAGCACCCGCCCTGAGCCCATGTAGGATATGCTGATTGTGTGGCCTTGGCAGTCAGAGACGTAGGTGCCGGGCATTATTGTGATTGGCATGCCGAGCTCCACCCCTATCGAATTGTACATTATGGTGCCCGTGACGTTCTGTGCGTTCACCGCCCTTATGTATATGGAGCCTATGGAGTAGCCTGCCCAGCAGTAGCCATTGCACTGCTGTGCTGACAGCATTGTAGCATTAACCGAATACGGATTGCCGCGCGATGCCTGCGAAGGGGCGTTATGCAACAAGGCGCCGAGCATGAATACGGAGGATGCGACTACGAATGCTATGGTCAGAAGCGTGCCATTGTCCAAGTGCATGGTAAGCCCCGTGAAGCAGGTGCTGGGCGTGCGCGGCTCAGCACTGGTTTTCGACGAATATGTTCTGCGTATATACGCCAGTTGGCATGACTTTCGGTACGTTTGCGCCAAAGTAGACTAAGTTGCCTGGGCTGGTCACTACGGTGTTAGGTGCCGCTATCTGTATCGCGGTGTCCACGAACGTATTGGTCAGCTCGGTGGCGGATGAAAGCGTAACGTCGGCGCTCGCCCATAGTGTGTTGGTCACCTGGAAGTTTGCGGTTAACGGCCCGTTCCAGGAGGTGCCTGAAAGGAATATGTTTGCCGGCGCGTTGCCGAACGGATCGTTGACGGTAATCGCGTTCAGGGTGGTCGACGTGTCTCCGCCTGCCGGGACGTTGCCGAAGTTTATCTGGTTGTCGCTTATGCTTATGAAGCAGCTGGCTATGACGTTGGCGGATGCAAGCACGTTGGACGTGCCGCTGGTAGCGGCCAGGGCCAGGCCCACTGCACTGAAGTTTAGCACAGTCGCAAGTATGGCGGAGGATGCGACAACCGCGGCGGCTGCCAATGCGAGCAGTTCAGCGCGCGACATCCTTGCGTTGTTTTTATATTGCATGTTCTGCACCGTCAGCAGCTGTTCTCAAGCACTATGTTCTGTGTGTATACGCCAAGTGCGGTGAGCGTAGGTATGTACAGCCCGAAATATATCAGGTTGTCGGTATTTGGGTTGATTACGTTGGGAGCCGGTATCTCTATCTTTGTGTCGGTGGGCTGGCTCGGGAACAGTAACAGCGCATTGCCGTTAGCCAGGAAGTCATTGGTCGGGTTCCATATCGTGTTTGACACGAAGAAGTTTGCGGAGCTGGACGTAGATATCCAGTTAGTGCCGGAAATCAGCACGTTAGCCGCGATGTTGCCGAACGGGTCGTTGACGGTTATGTCATTGAGGGTGCGGGCCGTGTTGCTGCCGGCAGGTATCTGGCCGAAATTTATCACGTTGGTGTTCAGCGATATGAAGCAGCTGCCGGTTACCGTGATCATAGCATTGATCACGTTCACGGAGGAGGCATTGGAGAATGCGTATGCCTGGAGCATGGCGAACTCCGCAAGTATGGATGCAGCCATCAGGAATGATACCGCAACTGTTGTCACGGCGACCATATTGTTTCTTTTTGCCGGCATTAGCATCGATATCTATTTTGCAACTTACCTTTTTAAACGTTGCTTATTTGCGGAACCGACTGGCATCCGCCATGTCGCAGTGTGCACTGGGTGCGCTGGGGTCAGCGCTTCTTGGCCTTCTTGGCGCCGCGGCCGGCCTTTGGCGCGGTCTTTGCTCTCTTCTGCAGTGCGGCGTTCTGCCTCTTCAGCTCTGCTATCTGCCTCTGGAGCTCCTTTGCCTCCGAAGATGCCTTCTTGCCCTTGGGAGTTGCCTTGGCGGCTGCGCCGCGCTTCCTTGAGGCAGCCCTGCCCGGCTGCGCCCGCGCCGCTGCGGACCTGCCTGCGGCAGCCTTGGACGGTGCACCCTTGAACAGCCTTGCCGGCTTGCCGCCTGCCCTTATGAACCGCTTGACAGCGGTAAGATACCAAAGTATCAGCACGATTATTGCAAGCCATATGACAGGTATGAGGTAGGTGGTGTATGAGAGCGCGGATGCCGTTGTGGCAGTCACGCCGGGTATTGTGGTGGTCACGGATGTTGTCGTGGTGGTGGATGGTATGGCGCCAACCGAGAATATCTTGGCTACGCCCTCCTGAAGCACTGCGCCACCCGGGTTTGTCTGGTTCGAGGACTGCAGCACCTGAATTATGCCCTCGTATGACGCCTTGCCTGGGGTGTCGTTGAGGGGCATGGACACCGTAACGTTTATGGTTGCAGCCCCCCTGGCAGGTATTGTACCGTTCATAGGGTATACGACGATGGTAGGCCTTGTCTGGCCCACTGTAGAGTTCCTAGCTGATGTTACCTGCAGCTGAGAGCCGCTGGGTGCGAGCACCGCGAAGCCTATCGGGGTCGATCCCTCGTTAAGCACGGTTAGAGTAAGCGTCTGGCTGTGGCCCACCTGAATCTGGAAATTGAGCTGGCCGGCGACTTCGCCTATCTGCCCGTAGGCCAATGGCACTAATGCGGCAAGAATAGCCAGAAGTAGAACTGCGTGGCTTGGCTTTATTATGCGCCCTGCCACAGAAGCCATTACATCATCCAATCTACATTGATTCTTGCATCCTTATATCCTTTTGCCCACTTTTCAGCAGCTGTTCTCTACCACTATGTTCTCGTAGTAGATGCCCAACTGCTGGCCGAACGGTATCTGGAGGCCAAAGAATATATTGGCAGCCACACCGTTGGTCGGGGATGGGACTGCCGGGGCTGTTATGAATATGTTTGTTGCGCCAAGCGATGCAGACTGCCCGTTGTATAGGTTGAGGTCATTGCCGCTGAAGGTGCCTAAGGTCACGGGGTTCCACAGTATGTTGCCGTACTCGTAGAACGTATTTGCGGAGTTTGTAACCTGGAACCAGTTGGATCCGGCTATCAGCACGTTGGCGTTTGCGTTGCCGCCTATGTCATTGTCTATGAGCTGCACTGAGGTAGGCACGCTGAAGGTCGGGCTTATCCCGTTGGTGCCGCCGCCGAACACTCCGCCGCCGAACACTAGGTCGTTTGCAACGTTGGCCGGGGTTATCACCTGGTACCCATTGAGCCCATTGGGCGTCAGCACAGTAAAGCATATGGAAAGCACGTTGGCGGTTGCCACCACGTTTGAAGGCGAGTTGTATGCCGCACTTGCAAGCGGTATGAAGTCAAGGTTGAAGGCAAGCGCAAGGAATACGGAGAAGGTGGCCACTGCCACGACTGCCACTGCCAGCAGTTCAGTGCGCGACATCCTTACATTGTTTTGCTTCTGCATCGTATTACACCTTCAGCATGAATTCTCTATTATAATGTTCTGCGTATATAGGCCAAGCGGCTGGCTTGGAGGTATTGCGACCCCGAAATACACGTTGGACCCCGGCTGCGCCGCCGAACCGAAACCCACGACTATGCCGGTGTCGGCCATCGCGGCCTGCAACTGCAGCTGGTTGCCCACTGTTGGGTAGAAGAGTGTGTTCGATGTCGGGTTCCAGGCCGTATTTGTTACCTGGAACGTGTTCGAGCATGTCGACAGGTTCGGTGCGCACCAGTTTGTCCCGTAAAGCATCATGTTCGCGTTGACGTTACCGAAAAGGTCGTTGTCTGTTACTACATTTGCTATGCCGCTGTTTGAGCCGGGCTCTATGCTTCCGAAGTTTATTATGTTTGGGGTAAGGAATATGAAGCACGTTCCAAGGACATTGACCACTCCAACCGTGTTGGTTGTCGCAGTGTAGCCAGACGCCCTACCTGCGCCGAGCACTAGGAACAGCATGACAGCGGAGAAAGACAATGCAAACGCTAGCAGCGATGCGATGATCTCTGCCCTTCCGGCGCGTAGCCGCTTCCCGTTATTCATGCGCGTCAACTAACATTAATTGTGCAGGTATTTAAATATTTCTCATTTGCGGAAGTAATCAAGTTCAATTTGCTGTGGTCGGGTTTCATGGCAATCATATGGTAAATGTCGTCTGCTACGCCGGGCGCAGCGGCGGGATTCAGCAGCTATTTTCCATCACTATGTTCTGGGTGTATATGCCTACTGCCTGGCTAGCAGGTATCGCGAGCCCGAAGTATACGTTTGCCGAAGTGGACGGGCCGAAGGGCACTAATATCGGGGTGAATGTCTGAAAAGGGTAGAGGGGCAGGGAATTGCCCAAATACGACAGGTCGTTCGTAGAGTCCCACAATGTATTGGCAACATAGAAGCTATTTGGACCGGATATCCAGTTCGTGGCGGTTATGAGCATGTTCGACTGCACGTTGCCTCCCGCATCGGCGTCCTGGACCAGCTGGTTTGTGGGGACGTTGCTGCTGGGCTCTATCTGCCCAAAGTTTATTGTATTGGGGTTGAGTGATATGAAGCATGCAGACATGACATTCACTATGCCTATTGCGTTGGATGGGGCGCCTGCGCCGTACGCTGGCCTGAGCAGCATGAACATGAGAAGCAGCGTGGCGGACAGCGATATGAAGAGGGATATTGCTGACGCCCGGATTTGGGCAGAACGAGAATTAGGCCTCGCCATGCAGTTCATCCCTCTACATGAGGACTTTCTGCATAAAGGTATTTAATATATTTCAAACCTGCGGGGCCGCGTAATTAGCGGAACACCGCGGCCGGGCAAGCGCCTCAGAAGCCAAGTATGTCGCGTATCCAGTTGATTATGTATGACAGGCCCACCTTGCCGCCTGCAGGCGCGCGCTGCGACGCCATGGCGATGTCCTCCACCTGCCTCACGGGCTGGCCGCTCTTCGCGACGTATGACCTGGCAAGCATCCCTATCTTCATGGAGAATGGTGCGTGGGGATCCATTAGGTATGCCGGCACGTGCACTGCCACGCTCCTCGGGACTATGTCGTCCTCGGGCAGCACGGCGGCGGCCGCGGCGCCGTACGAGTCCTCCATCTCCTTTATGCTCAGCTCGTAGCGCTTGTTGCGCACCCTGTTCACCACAAGGCTGTGCGGCACGTTGTCCTTGTTGTACGTCTCGGCAAGCCTTATGCAGCTGGTTATGGCGGACATGTCCGGGGTGGATATTATGATCGCCTCGTTGTATATCTTGCCTATCTCGCCTATGTAGAAGCCGGGCGGGGTGTCAGACACTATGAAGTCGTAGTTTTCCATCTTCTTGACCTGATCAACGAGGTTCTTTATCTGGTCCTCGTCAGGCATGTAGGGCTTTAGATACGGCACTCCGGGCAGCACGTACATTCCAGTGGCCTCGTGCTTTATTATAGCCTTCTTTATGTCGACCTTCTCAAGCAGCACGTCCTTGTAGCCTATGTTGACATCCTCCAGGCCCAGATAGAATCCGACGGATGGATTTGTGGGGTCCTCGTCGATCAGCAGCACGCGATAGTCCATCAGCGCAAGGGCGGTTGCGATGTTCACGGAAAGCGTCGTCTTGCCGACCCCGCCCTTCTGCGACGACACCCTTATTATGTACGGCTTGTCCATGCTCTCTCAACCGGCGGTTTCCTCACGGGCCAGGCGGTCCTCCCTGGCTCTCGCCCTCCCTTTTGATTCTCTGCTGGATTATCCTAAGCTTCTGTGCGCGCAGCAGGTCGTACCTTGCGCGGCGCGTCCTCTGATAAGCGATACGAACGATAAGTATAAAAGCTGCGACAAGGAGTGCCGCTAATAGTACATATGACGTGTCCCTAAGCAGGGCTCCAAGGTCGAACGTGGTCGGAGTGCTTTGCAGCTGGCTGCCGGAGGGCGTGGATATGCCAGCCACAACAACCGGCAGGGAGTATGTCTGGTTTGGGAATGGTCCCTTGGTGTTGAGCTGGAATATGTACGTGCCTGAAAGTGGTATGGGGTTTATCACGAACTTCGTAGTGACGAACTCGTTGGGCACGACCTTGTATGTGTATATTGGCACCTGCACGCCTATTGTGGGCGGAGATATCAGGGCCATGGTGATGTTGGTTGCGTTTATGCCGCTGTATACCCAGTCGACGGTTATGGCGGATGTCTGGTTGACGTAGAAAGAGGGGATGGAGATGTCGAATATCCTCAGCCGTGTGGAATTGACCTGCGAGGGTATGGCGAACTCCGTCTGCGCGTTGAAGAAGGTCGTAAGGTCGGTGCTGTTCGTTATGGTGTAGGTGAATATGTTGTCCTGGCCGGGCTGCAGCGCAGGTATGGTCCAGCTCAGCAGGTACTGCCCGTTGATGAATTCCACGTTGCTCACCTCGCCGGACAGCTTTATGTCTTGAATGTTTGGCACTGCGGTGCCGGGTATCATTGTCGACAGCACCGTGTCGCGCAGCGTCTTGTTGGTGGGGTTGTAGATGCGGTACTGCGTTATGACAGTCTTGGAGAAGTTGGCAACTATCGTGCTGCGCAGCACCTGCACGCTGTTGTTCACCGGCTGCACGACGCCCAGCTCGGTGTAGAACTGCTCCTGCAGCGTCTTGAGCCCCTTGCCGCTTATTGTGAAGTTTATCGGGGTTATGTGCGATCCGGTGGTCATGTTGGAGAAGCTGCTGAACAGCATGTCTATGTATTCGGACTGGTTCTGCAGGAGGTACACCGCCTTTGATGACACGCCAAGCGTGCCGAAGCTTAGGCTAGGCAGCGTTATGTTGAACCACACGGGCACGTTGCCCGTGTTCTTTATGCCGATGGTGCTGAGTATCGAGGCACCGGCCAGCACTGATGTGAACTCGGGGAGCTGGTCAAATGTTATCTGCCCGATGCTGAGTGGCGGCGCCGGCGGTGGTGGGCCTATGCCGCCTCCGCCTCCACCTCCGCCTCCACCGCCCCCGCCGCCTCCGCCTCCGGAAGACGTCGAACTGACAGTGTAAGGGGTGCTTACCTGGGGCGTGCTGAGCAGGAGGGAGTTCGTTGTGACTCCGTTGAACGTGTATGAGTACTGGTATATTATGTTTTCAACAAGCGTGTAGCTGCCCGAGTAGGGGGTGATGCTGGACTCGCCTATCGATTCAAGCGTGCTGCTGTCGGCCGCCACGGCGTTGGGCGTGAGGGGTATGCTGGTTGAAAGCGAGAAGGCGTCCGGGCCGGTTACCCCCAGATTAAGGATCATGTTTGTGGCCGCCAGGCCGCCGATGTTGTTTGCGTTGAAGTTTATGCTTACCGAGGAGCCCGGAGTGGAGACGGGATTTGGAGAGACGGAAAGCGATTGTATCAGGAGGTTTGCCGGGGCGAATATGTTTATCTGGTTGCTGCCGGAGGAACTGTTGGCTAGATACGACAGGGAGAGCGTGGTGGAGTACGGCCCGCTGAGGTAGGTGGGTATGTTTGGGGCGGCGGTGTTGAATATTATGTTGCCTATCACCGGGACGTTGCCTATCGGGCCGGATATCGTCACGGAATTGGAGTAGTACACGGTGTCGGTGAGGGCGTTCGATATCGTCAGGGTGCCGCTGAGAGATGGGAAGTTTGCGGTGGTGGAGCTGCACGGCGGGGCCGTGACCACATTGTATGTGAGCATCGCGTTCTGGGGCTGCACGTAGAACGAGGCATTGGGTATTATTGTGATGCTGAACGGGCAATTTACCGAGACTGAGGAGGTTATGATTACTTGGCCGGAGTTTGCCGCATATGCCATCGGGAGCATGGCGCCCAGTGCAATTATTATAATGCCACACAACGCTGCCAGTTGGGTTAGCCGTGCGTACCTGACACTAGCTATCTCTGGCATCGAATTAGCCATGAATAAGGCTTTTAAAGCAAACTTTATATGCGTTCCCGCAGAGTTCCGATACTCGCGCCAGATCACAGCTGTGCGACGGAGGTGGGCGCGCCGGCGGCCTTGTCCCTGTCGAACTGGTAGACCTTCGCGGAGCTTATCTGCTTGAGGTCGTCGTCGTGGGTTATTATGAATATCTGCTCGACGATCTGCGGCAGGGTGGTGCCCAGCACGTCTATGAGCTTGGATATGCCTGCGGAGTCTATGTTGTGGGTGGGCTCGTCAAGGATGAGCCACTTTAGATTTGGCACAACCACCATTGCCAGGGCGATCCTCATGGCAAGCGCCGCCACGCTGCGTTCGCCGCCGCTGCCGACCCTGTCCACCGGCACCCACGGCACGGAGCCTGCGGAGGCGGAGGGCAGGCTGAACTCCAACATATAGTCGTCCTTTGTGGCATTGAGTCGCAGGCCCACATAGTCCCCATACGGGTACAGCCTGGACCACAGCCCCTGCATTATGACATTTATTGCCCCGACTATGTGCGCCCTGAGCGCGGCCTCTGTCTCCACCAGGGCGGACTTGAACTTGTTGAGGTTTGTGACCTGGGCCCTGCGCCTGCCGATCCTTTTTTCTATCCCAGAGAAGTCCGCGACCTCCTTCTCCTTCCCCGCTATCTGCTTGGAGAGGCTTGACAGGTACCTTGAATTCCCGTCAATCTTGGAAAGCGCGTCGCTGAGGGAGGCGTTCTGGCTGTTCTTGGACTCCTGCAGCGCCTCGAACTCGCTGTCGTCCGCCGGTATGCCCGCGAGCTGCGACCTTGCGGACTCGAGCGCCTGCGAGGCGGAGTTTATCTCCGATTCGTACGACCGCTTCCTCTGGGCGTGCTGCAGGTTTATCTTGAGCCGCTCGCTCTCATCCCTGGCCGCATCTAGCGCCTTCTCTGCGGCCTTGACCTTTGCAGTTGCGCTGGCGAGCCTGGCTGCAGCATCTGTGATATGCCTGCCCCCTATTTCTATTGCCGCATCTATGCCGCTAAGGTCGGCCAGTCTCTTGGCAAGTATGACCAGGTTGTTGTGCGACTCCACAAGTTTCTTGATCCGTGCGGACCGCTCGGAGACCTGCCTCTCCGCGCCCTTTATTTCCGTCTCCGCGGACTGGGCGGCGTGGGTCTTGTCCATCACTAGCCTTTCCCTTAGCTCCGGCGTGAGGTCCCTTTCGCATATGGGGCACTTGCTTGCGTGCTTCTCCAGCTCGCGCAGCGAGCTGCGGAGCTCGGAAAGCCTGCCGCTCTTTGCGGCGGTGTCCTTCAGCAGGGCCTGCAGCGCCTCGCTCTCCCCGTCCAGCTCTGCCTTGACCTTGTCCATGCTCGCCCCTTCCATCTCCTTGCGCAGCTTGTCCCTCTCGGACGCCTTGCCCCTGTTCAGTTTCATCTCGGCCTCAAGGGCCGCGACCTGCTTGTTGCAGGAGCGCTCCGCCTCCTTGAGCACATTGAGCTCTGAGGACAGTACCTTCAGGGACTTTGATGCTGCATCGCACTGAGCCGCAATCTCGCTTTCGTCCTGGCGCACAGTGGCTGATATCTTGGCGACCTCGGCCTTGAGGGTCGCAATCCTTGCCGTGGCCTTCACTATGTCCTGCTCCATCGCCTTCCGCTTCTGCAGCTCCTTCCTCATCGCTTCAAGCCGCTGCGACGTTTCCGCATATGAGGACTTCAGCGCTTCCGCCTTTGCCGCAAGCGCGGCCTGCTCCTTGGACAGTCCGTCCCTCTCGGAGCTGAGCGACTTGAGCTGCTCCCTTATCGCCCCTATGTCTATCTTGGACAGCACATCCTCCTGGGCCTTGATGTCCGCCCTAAGGGAGTTTATTAGTGAGGTGGAGTTGGCCTCGGCGAGGGCGAAGGTGTCGAGGCCGAGCATGCGGTCTATCTGTTTCTTCCTCTCGCCCTCCCGCAGCTCAAGGAAGTACTCTAGCCTGTTCTGCTCCGCGTATATCGCCCTGGAAAACGTGTCGTAGTCTATCTTGAGCACGTGCTCTATCTCCTCGGTGACCTTCTTCGGCTGCGACTGCAGGTACGCACCGTTCTTCTCCAGCCTCGCGCTGCTGCCGCGTGCGCCTATCTTGCGCACGACCGTGTACCTGTCCCCGGCCGCGCCGAACTCTAGCCTGACCTCGGCCTCGCTCTGCGGGGCGGGGCGGGTGGATATTATCCCCTCAAGCCCCACCCTGCCGCTGTTCAGGGAAGGGAAGTTGCCGAATAGGGCGTAGGATATGGCGTCTGTTGTGGAGCTTTTGCCCGCGCCCATTATGCCTACGAGCACGTTGACCCCGCCCTGGAACGTGAGCTTTGTGTTCCTGTGCGTCTTCCAGTTGGTGAGCTCAAGCGACGTTATCATTAAAATCAGCGAAGTTCCTGCGGTGCATGGTATCACTGTGGCTGCGCCGCTCCCTCCATCCGTCGGGTGCGAATATTAAGCTTCGCGGCGATGCGTGGGGCGCTCAGACCAGCGTCTCCTCCGCGACCTCGACCTCCCCCACTCCCTCGACGCCCTTCAGCCCCTCCTCTATCTTGGATGAGCTGTTCTCCGTGTCATCGAACTTGAAGAGCACCTTGATGAGCCTTATGCCGAACCCTATGTCCTCGGACTGCATGCCGATGGGGTTGAGCTTGCTCTTTATCGCCGACATTGCCTTGTCGAACTCACCCTCCTTGGGATACACCTTGAACACGACTGCTACCTTCGACATTAAGGTCCCTCGAACTTGCACTCGGTGCAACGGTATGCGTTGGTTATTTCCCTGCAGTGCTTGCACCTTATTATCTTGCCCTTGCTGCACTTCGGGCATGAGAACTGGGTGTACTGGTGGGTAAGCCTGCCGCATGAGACGCACACTTTTCCAGGCAATACGTTTGCTATGAAATTCACCTCGTAAGAAGCACGTTCTATTTGAACTTATACTAATTTAATCATTTGCGCGCCCTGGCGTTACCGCGGCGGCGCGGCGGCGCGGGCGTCTCGGGGTGGGTGTGCCATGACTTGAGCATCTTCACCATGCCGGAAACGACTACGAGCACTATTATGAGCACAATCAGGTTTATTCCTGATATTATCAGGACTATCGTGTATATGTTGTCTATGTACTGCTGCAGGGATGGCGAGACCGATGCCTGCTGCGCGCCGCCCTGGCCGGATGGCGACGTGGTGTTGTTTATGTGCTGCACGGACTGTCCGGGAGACAGGTTGGCCGATATGAGCGCGGTGTCCTGGCTTATCTGCGATGCCAGCAGGGCGGAGGAGTATGCTTCCTGGGCATAGAACTTGGCGGATGACGCGTTAGTCGCGAGCCTTGACTCGGAGATGTAGAACTCCGCCTCATTGCCGAACTCCGTGGCCCATGCCCCGTACGTGGAGTTGCGCGCCAGTGCCGCGGCGGAGGAGAGCATCTGGGCGTTTGTCATATTGGTGTAGTTCGATGGCGCGGCGTTGAGCGCATATGCGTAGTCGGCATCGAGTATTGCAAGCGGGTAGTTGTTCGCCTGAAGCGCTTCGCGTGCGGTGGCAAGGTATAGGTTGTTGCCGTACTTGGCCGCGCTGGTTATCCTTGCGTATGCTGTGCTCTGCAGGTTGAGTGAAGGCGCAACCGGCTGGCTGCCTCCCGATCCGGACAGCGCGTACATCTCGGCGGCGGCGCGGCACCAGCCGTTGGATGTGGCAGCCTGCCTCATGTCAAGCAGCACGTCATCAGTTGTTGCAGTCTGGTTTGTCGCGTTGTAGAACGCTATGGTGGTGTTCAGCGTATATTCCGCCCATGATTGCCTGAGCTCCCCGGCTATCACATATTCGTAGTTGCTTGGCGTCATCTGCGGTATGCTCAGCGAATTGCAATAGTTATTGACGCTTATGAGCGTGCTCAGCCCGATGGGCTTTGATACAGAGTGGCTGTTGAAGTAGAATGAGTCCACGTAGTTTAGGAATGCAAGATCCGCGGCTGCGTACAGGTAACCCTTCTGCCCCACCTGCACATCCTGTACCAGGGATGCGGACAGTTGTGACGCGGGGCCCGAAAACGTCGGATCTGCCGACAATGTTGCCAGAGAGCCGTTCGCCATCTGGAACGTGAAGTTTACCAGTTTGCCGAACGTGGCAAGGTCGCAGCTATTGCTACACTGCAGTGGGGCTGCGCCTATCGCGGCGACGTTAATGTCCTGGGAGAGGTTCAGGGTGGTCTTGTTCGCGAGTATGTTGGTCTTGTGGAACGCAAAGCGTGTGGCGGCGCTTATGTTCGCGACCTGTATGAGGGGTATGTTGAATGTGTCCTGGGTCAGGAGGTAAAGCTGTGCCTCGACGGTGTCAGCGCCAGCGGCGGGCACGAGGATGAACGACAGCCCGGCGGCTTTTGCCGCGCCGGCCTTGTCGTATGCGCCGCCAATCTGCCCTATCTGCCCGTTCGGGGATATTGTTCCAGTTATTGTGAAGTTGGTGAGCAGAGGGGTCCCGCTGAGCGCGGAGATGGCAAGCAGTGTGAGTGCAGCACCGCCACTCGGCCCAGACACGTTCGCCGCGCTGTCGGTTATTGTGTATGTAAAGTTATACGAGGAGAAATTTACGCCCATATATCCTGATGCGTACTGCGCAGCCACTACTGCGGACTGCACAGTTGATTCGCCAACTATTGCAGGTCCGTTCACTACGACTTTGCCGTCGCCGCGCTGCACAACCAGATTCACTGTTGTGAGCTGGCCGCTGTTGTTGGCGAGAATCACTGCGGGTATGTATAGGGACGCCTTGCCGACTATTGCCTGCCCGTATGTGGGGGCTGCGCTGAGCGAAACGACGAGCATCGCAACAATAAGGTATATCCTTCCTAATTGCATCCATGCACCTGCGTGCCACTGCAGTGCGCATCATGGTGCGCCGTAGAAGCGTTTGGCACACTACGGTATTTGTAGCCAAAATATTTTAAACTAGTGTTGTTTTTCGGTTGCCTTGGTGCACGTCTGCTTTATGCCGGGCCGCTATATGTGCTTGACCACGCGCCGCTGAATCCCACACTCGCCCCTTGGCCGTTGTCGTTGTCGCCGCTATAGTCATTGAAGTTGCCGTTGAGGGGCCACCAGCCAACAAGGTTCTGCGGGCGGATGGGCGCGCCGCCTATACCTTCCTGATAGAGGGCCTGCACCTCTGCGGTGGAAAGTGTGGTGTTGTACAGCTGCAGGTTTGCTATGGACCCTATTAGAGATGATGGTCCATAGCCCTCGCCAATATACATGTTGGACGTCTGCCACGCGGTTACGGTGGAGCTCTGCGAGCATGTGGTGGGCGTGCCGTCGTCTATCCAGACACTGAGCTGGCTCCCGCTCACATCCTCGAAAGTTATCTGGTGCCAAACGCTGCCGGATATGGAGGAATCGGGTATGTTTATGTCGCAGTTTGGGCCGTTCGGGCTCCATGTCCTGAAGTACCACTGGTTGGTCTGGTACTTGAATATCTCTATTGTGTTGTAATCGCAGCTTCCGCCGCTGGAGCCCGGAAACCCACAGCCGCCCCCGACAGAAAATATCCCATGAGTCACCCCGTCATTTGTGCTCCATGTGCGCTCGAACCATAGTGTTACGGTATATCCAGTCGAAGGGGTCAACGAGGACGGGACTGTTGCGGTCACTGCGCCGGTTCCGGATAGTTGCGCCACGTACTGCGGTAGCTCTGGGCTGCAAAGCCCCGCAAGCTGGTGCGTGGTGGAGGACCCGCTGCCGAGTATCTGCACCTGGCACTGCCCGGCCTTCGCCTTGGGCGCGAGGCTCGCGCTGCCGAAGACTCCGAGTTGGAAGAGGACCCCCAATATGACTGCGATGACAAGTATCGCCCATCCGTATGTCATCAGGTACTCCATTGCGCTTTGTGACCTCATGATCATCACGGAGCAGTATATCCGGTGTCCCAGAAGCTGCTGTATCCCGCGCCGTTGTTCTGGCCGTTGTAGTTGTTCCCGCTGTAGTCGTTCGCATTGCCGTTGAGGGGCCACCAGCCGGTCACGTTCTGCGGCCGCACAGGTGCGCCGCCTATCCCCTCGTCGTACAATGCAGTCATTTCCGCCTGGGACAGGGTGGCGTTGTAAAGCTGGACATTTGCGATATTCCCTCCAAAATAGTAGCAGCATCCGTACCTTATGTCGCCAATCTGCAATGTATAACTGGGAGGTATGGGAAGGACTATGGCACCGCGCTGGACGTTCGAATCAACGGAGTTCCCGTTCACGTAGCCGCTTGCGTAATAATTTCCGCCTGACTTGTAGTATGTTATTGCCACAAAAGTCCACTGGTTTGACGGGATTGAGCCGAACCCCATGTCCTGCGAATATCCCTGCCCCAGTATCCAGAAATCAGCATAGCCCGGGGAGCCGTAGAAGTAATAAAGCCCCCATCCGTTGATACCGTTATCAGAATCAACAATCCCGCCGGGCTGGTCCTGAGAGGATGTTGGGTATATCCAGGCAGAAAGAGTGAAATTCGACTCTGCAGTGCCACTGGGAAAATAAATAGGGGTGGAGATTTCTGCGCCATTGGACTGCCCGTTGAACACCGCAACGTACTGCGGTAGCTCGGGGCTGCAAAGCCCCGCAAGCTGGTGCGTTGACGAGGAGCCGCCGCCCACAACCTGCACCTGGCACTGCCCGGCCTTGGCCTTCGGAGCGAGGTTTGCGGAGCCGAAGACGCCGAGCTGGAAGAGTACCCCCAGGATCACGGCTATGACCAGTATCGCCCACCCGTATGTCATCAGGTACTCCATCGCGGACTGTGACCGCGTGCTTGCGGTTGCTGAAGTGGCGCAACCTACGCCGAACTTATGTATGTGCCGCGCCCGTATCGTTCCTGTGTTATGCGCGGGGGCTCCCCTGCGCCGCCGCATATGATCGAAAATAGATTTCAAAAATGCGAATAAATACTTTTTGATGTTTTGAAACGGCGTCCGCCAAGTGCAGTGCTGGCGGATTATTAAGCTTTGAACGCACAATATGAAGTATGCAGCAATTGTTCAGGTTTGACAGCCCCAGGCAGTACCAGGAGCTTATGCTAAGGGACATTTACGAGGCGCTGTCCGCGAAGAGGGACATACTCATAAACGCGCCAACGGGCATAGGGAAGACTGATGCATCCATAGGTGCGGCGCTCACACTCGCGATGGAGAACGGCCTGGGGGTTTTCTTCCTGACTCCAAAGATATCGCAGCACAGGATCGCGCTGGAGGTCCTGCAGGGGATTAAAAGGAAGTTCTCGGTGGACCTGTCGTTCACCGACATGGTTGGCAAGCTCAACCTGTGCGTGAACCAGGAGGTCAACATGCTCGACAGCGAGCTGTTCTACCGCGCGTGCGATGACAGGGTAAAGAAAGGATCATGCAGGTTTTACACCGCCGCGAAGGACAGGTACAAGGACAGCCTACCCGCCGACATTCCCGAAGCTGGCTGCTCGGGGCACGGCGCGCTGCTGAAGGCGTCGTTCGACCACGGGGTGTGCGCGTACGAGATATCCGCGCGCCTTGCCAGGAACTCGAGGGTCATAGTGGCGGACTACGCGCACTTCCTCAACCCATACACCAAGCAGACGTTCCTCAAGAAGATAGGGCAGGGACTGGAGGACAAAATACTGATATGGGACGAGGCTCACAACATAATAAGCGCCGCTAACTCCTACATGAGCTCATCGCTAAGCACACTTGCGATAGACAACGCGGCAGGCGAGCTGCGGGAGGTCGGGGGAGGGGTGGACCTGAGCTACCTGAAGTTCACGCTGGAGAGGATGGCAGAAAAGAAGCTGCAGTCTAAGAGCGAGGCATTCGTGGTGGAGGGGGACATGCCAGATGAGATAGTCTCCAACATTGGGACGATAACCGAGCAGCTGGAGAAGGCCGCAATGGAGTACACTGAGAAGACCAAGGCGAAGCGCTCCGCGCTGATGCACATCTCACGCTTCCTGGCCAGCTGGTCACGCGCGGACCCGTCCACCGCAAAGATACTGTCCAGGCACGGCAAGGGCGTGAGGATATCGATAACCTGCCTCTATCCTGCCAGCTCGCTGCAGATAATGAGGGAATCGTACGCCAACGTTTTCATGAGCGCGACGATGCTGCCGCTGCGGATGTACGCGGAGCTGCTCGGGTCCGAGGGCGCGGAGATGCGAAACTACGCCTCCCCGTTCCCGAAACAAAACAGGATGGCGGTGATAGACGACTCTGTGACCACAAGGTACGAGAGCCGGTCCCCCGGGGAGTACAAGAAGATAGCCGCGAGGATCCTTGATATAAAGGGCAGGATACCGGGCAACGTGGCGGTGTTCTTCCCCAGCTTTGATGTGCTTGAGGGGGTGTTCAGGTTCATAGACGGGGTAGAGGTGTTCGTCCAGCGCAGAGGCATGAAGAGCGTTGCGGTTGAGGGCCTGCTCAGGGGATTCAAGGAGTCAAGCGGGGCTGTGCTGATGGGCGTTATGGGGGGCAGCCTGAGCGAGGGGATAGACTACGCGAACAACATAATCAAGTGCGTCATAGTGGTTGGCATACCCCTGTCGCGGCCGAACCTTGAGACGAGCGCGAGGATAGGCTACCTGGACAAGAGGTTCCAGGGGCAGGGGGCGGACTACGCATATACCATACCTGCGGTAATAAGGGCGATACAGGCGGCGGGGAGGGCGGTGAGGAGCGAGACCGACCGCGCGGTGATAGTCTTCATGGACAGCCGCTACAGGTGGGGGCTCTACTCCTCGCTCATAGGCAACAGCGTGCCACTGATGGGTAGCAATGACATAATGGAGTCCATAGGCGGATTCTGGGGAGGGGCGCTAAAGCAGGTTGCTGCCCCCAAGTAGTACGTACACTAACAGCGCGACAGTGATTCCGAACAGCAGCGGGGGTATCGCGGGCAGCGCCCTCTTGTACCTGTTCAGCACGTAGAACGTGAGCAGCAGGCCGAACGTTGCGCCGAATATGACCACGAAGCTTGTCATGAAGCTGAATGTCATCTGGTATGCTGAGACCGCGGCCATCAGCGGGACCGCAAGGTCGCCGTTGCCCAACTCCCGCCTGGCATAGACAGGCACAAGGTGCTGGCGGGCGAGAGCCTTGAGCAGGTTGCCCTGCTTCTCGAATATCTGCCGGTGCTTCGCCGCCTTCTCCAGCTCCTCCCTTGACAGCTTGCGGCGCGGAACCGCTTCGGCCTCGCTGGCGCCCACCAGGAATGCCAGGTTCATTCCCGACATCCGCTCGCCCATCACGACCATGTGCTTGGTAACGAACACCGCTATGAAATCGTACACTGCTAGCAGCACCATGAACACGTACACCGCGGGGAACGTAAGGTTTATGCCTATGAAGAAGCCCAGCCCTGCGCTGGACAGTATCGAGACCGTGTTGCGCAGCCTGGGCCACTTGTTCTTGGCGAGTATCAGGGATGCGGCAAGAATCAGGGCAGCCGCGTCCTCGTATGTCACGCTGTTGCCGTATATTGTGGACTGCACTGTGTTCGTCGCGACCCCTATGAGCACCAGGAACGCTATGAACGACGCCCCGCCTACGGCGAACGCCTCGAGTATTATGAATACCTTGTCGCTCCGGGCCTTCTTTATTATGAACAGGAGCACCAATGTGAACAGAAGGATCCCGACTATGTAGCTGAGCGCGTAGTTTATCGATGCGCCGACCTGCGCGCTGTTGAGCTGGGTCTCCTGCGCGCCGCTGTAGACGGCAGCGGCCATGAATAGGCCGAAAAACTGGACTATTAGGAACATTATGAGTATCTTCAGGTTCTGCCTGAACTCCAGCGCTTTGAAATCCAAACCATCACTTGCGTTAATCTATTCCACACCGCTTTATTATATTACCTCTGCAGGCGAACGTAACTTTTATAGGTTTGTGCTGCGATAGGATTAACTGGCTGCGGCGGAGTATTGCGCTGCGCAGGAAGTGCTTTGAATGGAACCCATACACATAAGGGCCAAACCCGGCAGCGTTGCGGAGAGGGTGCTGATTGCAGGCGACCCGAAGAGGGTGAAGAAGCTTTCCACGCTGCTCACGAACCCAGAGACCGTGAACGAGAACCGCGGTTTCCTGGTGGTGACCGGCAGCTACAACGGCATGCGCGTCTCCATAGCCACGCACGGCATAGGCGCCCCGTCGGCGGCCATAGTGGTGGAGGAGCTGGCGATGCTCGGCGCCAGGACGTTCGTAAGGTACGGCACCTCGGGAGCCCTTAGCCCAAACATACAGCTGGGCGAGTTCGTGATACCAACTTCGGCCTCGCACATACCCGGCGGGCTCTACAAGCAGTACTTCGGCGGGAGGAAGGGAATAAAGGCCAGGCCTGACAAGGAACTTGCCGGCAGGATAAGGAAAACATTCAGGGGCAGGGGGCTTAAGTTCAATACTGGGAAGATATTCAGCAGCGACGCGTTCTATGCAGAGGAACAGGAGTTCGCCAAGAAGTACTTTGCGAAGGGCAACATAGCGGTGGAGATGGAGTGCGCGATGCTTTTCAAGCTCAGCATGATGAAGGGATGGCGCAGCGCGGCAGCCTTGATAATAAGCGACAGCCTGGCGGGGGGCGTGAAGTGGCTGTCGCCCGAGGCGATAGACGCCAAGGCGATGGAAGGGGCCGCGGCGGTGCTGGACGCGCTTACCAAGTAATGGCAGTTGCCCGCGCGGCTATTCCCTGCGCAGCACGCCGCCTATGCCTGCCGCGGCCTGCCTGTCCGGGGTTGAAAGGTCGACCACCATCCCGGACACGCCGTCCTCGTCCGCCTCTAGGTATGCGGGTGTGTTTAGCTTCATCTTTACTTCGGACTTCCTCAGGCCCTTTGCCTTAGCTATGTACTGCTCAAAACCTGACGGCGTCTCGTTGCTCGCGTCAGTGCTGAATACCACGGTCCTGGCGCCCTTTGACCTGGCCCTGTCAAGCAGGTCGTTGTAAACCGCCTCGTACACCTCGGGCTTCCTGAATGTGCGGTGGCCCTCCACCGAATCTACCAGGAACACACCGTCCTCCATGTAGCATATTGCGCTGCCGACCGACCTGCCGCCCATATCGTAGCGGACCAGCGCGATCCGCTCGTCAGTGCAGTACTCGAAGATGTGAGCGCCCTGCGGAAGGTAGACGCACGCTATCTGCAGCCTGCTGTCGTAGTCGAGCGGGTTCTTGCTCTCGACAGCCTTCATCAGCCTCGGGTTGCCCACATCCACGTCCTTGTAGTCCACGGCAGCCAGGACATCGGCTATGTGCTCCTCCTTTGTGCCTGCCAGGATGCCAGCCGCCCTGCCATAGTCAGAGGCCTGGACCGCAGCTATGAGCTCGGGCATGAGCCGCCTGTGCCTCGCATTGAACTCGTTCCTCGCCGCAGCTATGGCCTTGGCGCCGACTATCCGGGCAATGGCGGCCTCGGCGGCCGCGCCCTCGGACTTCGAGCCGAGTATGGCAAGCACGGAATACCTTGCCAGCTGCTCGCGCGTGTAGTCCACTGGCGCGGGCGAGCTGCCTTGATTTATTGAGTAGAACCTTGCGTTCTCCTCCCTTGAAACGTTCACGAAATGCACAGCGCCCTGGCGCATCGCCTCCTGTCCGCCGCGGTAGTTGTCAAACGAAAATAGAAGTTCTATCTGGTCTATTGTAAGCCGCTTCTCCAGACCGTAGCGCTTGCCGAGCAGGCCGTTTGCAATATCCTCATATGTGGCGATGTTGCCGGCCGTTGGGATGGGAAGGATGCCATCAGACTCGAGGTACGTGCCGACTATCCCGAACGTCTTCCTGTCCTTGACCACGCCGTCCAGCCCGGATCGTAGCATATCTACGATTGTGTCGGTGTCGAAGGACTTGGGGAAGTCCATGCCGCCCTTGCTTGCGAGGGATATTAGGCGGGTAATTTCGGTGTCTGCCACTGCAGTCTTTTCCTTGCCGTGCCCTGACATGCGGTCCCACACGTTCAGGAACATGCGGTTCACGTCCTCGGCAGTCTTGGGGTCGAATGCGGTTATCGCATTTGCGAATTCAAGCATGGGCACGGAGGCCTGCGATGACTGCGCCATCCGGTAGAGAGTCTTGTATATGGTGTTGTACCCACTATGCCCGTAGGGGTAGTCTTCGTCATTCTGAGGCCGGTCAAATTTCCTGACCGCTCCGACCACTGCGTCATCCAGCATCCTGGAGGTGAGGCTTTCAACGTAGGCGGATTCGCTTTCCAGTGCGCTGCGCAGATCCTTCCTGTGCAGCCTCTGCCTTGCGTGCTTTGTCAGGTTGTCGAGCAGCTCACGGGAAGACTCGTACCTGCCGTAGACATCGATGAACTTCACCATGCCCTGCGAGTCGAATAGAGAAAGGAATGCTGATGTGGACTCCGCGCTGCGCCTGCGGTCCTTCATGAACGCCACGGCGTGTTCCGCAACAAGCTGCGCGGATGCGCCTCTGTACTTGGAGAATGTTGCGCATGCGGCTATGGCTACGTCGCCTCCGGCGAACCTTTCCGAAATCGCGCCCAGTGACTCGAGGACCGCAACGTCGCTGTGGCGGCGCTCTTCGGGGCGGCGGGGATCGGCAGTGGCCAGCGCGGCCTGCATCACGGCGGGCAGTATGCGCTCGCCGTCATCGCGCGAATCTAGGTCCTGCAGCACCGCGGCCTGCCTGCCGGCGGACCACGCGGGGACCCGCACGAGGAATGATGATATGTCGCCCCTGGTTATGAAACCTAGGAACTCGTCTATTTTCCTGGCCTTGGCCTGCTCGTACCGTGACATGGAGACTATGTGCTCCGCCAGGCTATTCGCATGTGGCTGGTCATAGATCCCGATTGCGCCCTCTATCGCAGCAAGCCTTGCGGGATTCGGGACGATCTCCTTAAGCTCGTCGAGAGTGTACTTCATGTCAGGGTGGCGCAGGGTCCCTCCCCCGCGGGGCGTCCGGATTGGCTTCTCCATTTAAGCATCCCAGCATACATGCGCATGCGGCATTGTCGGCGCCGCTGCCGTGGCTATTGATGTGCCCGCACTGATATTTAGCCCTATCTGAGGCAGCTACGCCGACCAGTACTTGCGGTTCTTGATGAACTGCTTCTGCGCCCCTATCAGGTCCATGTAGAACATCGTGTCGTTCTTGCGCAGCATCATCAGCACCCTCGCCGCGCTGGTGGGGCCTATGCCGTATGTGGAAAGCGCCAGGGCGGCCCTGCCGCCGTACGAGTCGAACAGGCTGGCCTGCTTCATCACGTCCTTCATCATCTCCGACTCCCTCCGGCCCAGCTTCTTGCCCTGCGACCTTTTCTTCACGACCTCAAGGTACTCGTCCGTGTACGGAGCCACGAGAGGGCTGGCGCAGCTCGGGCACGGTATGGACTGCATGGCCTGAAGGTCGGAGAGCTTCCTGCTGAAGTGGAAGCCGCAGTACGTGCACAGAAGCTTCATGCTCTTGGAGAGCAGGAACTTGGAGAAGGACTCTATTATCTGGTCGCTGGGAAGCACGGGCATTATGAGCTCCCTTGTGTAGTACGCGGAGCTGAGCACCATCTTTGATATGGGGGACATGCTGTCAGACGCGTACGGGATTATGCCCGTCCTGCCGGACCTTATTCCCTCCAGGAACTCCTTTAGCGTCGCTATGTCGAAGTGCTCGTTCATGAGCTCCCTCATTGCCTCGTTGTACACCGGCGTGCCTGCCATAAGCCGTATTATACGGCGGGCCATGGACTTCGAGACCGTTGCGTCCCTGTCTATGATGCCGAACAGCTTCGCAACCGTAACGAACTTGTACCTGAAGAGGTCGGTGTCCGGTATCGCCTCCCTGAGCCGGGATTCCGCGGGCCGCTCGCTGATGTGCTTGAGGACGGGGATTATGTCTGTGGTGGCGGGGAGCTCAAGGAATATCAGATATGGCGAGGATTTCATGTTTACGCTGCGGCCCAGCCTTGAGGTAAGCTCGTGCGCCATTATCCTTGAAAGCGCGTCGTTGGCCTGGGTGCCTAGCCCGGTGTGGAGTATCTTGTACTCCGCCGCCTGCTCCAGGACCAGCGCCCCGGCGCCCACCTGCGCCGCTGCCTGCTGGTTGCGCGAGAAATCCTCTATCTCCGACTGCGCGGAGCGGCCTAGGTAGCCTCCCTCGGGCAGCATGGACGGCCGCCCGATCAGCCTGAAGACCTCCTGGGCCACGCCGCGGCTGACAGGTATGTCCTCGCCGCTCCAGTCCGGGACAGCGGCATCGAGGTCGGGGCTGGGCTCCACGCTTATCACGTTATCCTCGATGCTGAGCACCCTCCATGGCAGGCCCTTGGTTATGAATACAGAGTTGTCCTCTACGTTGCTGACCACGAACTCCTCGTCGAGGCTGGATATTATCCTGTTGTCCATCGCGCTCTTCACAAGGAAGCGCTTGGAGTCAGGTATGACGCTTAGGTGGCCGTAGTAGTACATCCTTGTCCTGCCGCCTGCCGTGGCGGTCTCGCCGTCGAACCCTATCATCCGCTGCCCGTTCATGAATTCCAGCAGGCGCACCACCTCCGGCCTTGGCATGCCCCCGTACACGAACGAGCGGTTGACTATGCGCATTATGTCCCCTACGCCGCACTGGCCCTTGTCGAGCAGTATGCCGCATATCTGGTTGGCAAGCACGTCAAGGGCGTTTGTGGACGGGCTGAAGCGCTCCAGCCGGCCTGAGCCGACGTTGCGCGCTATCGCCAGGGCCTCCACGGCGTCCATCACGCCAGTCGCTATTATGGCAGCGTGCGGCCTGCCCCTCTCAGAATGCCCGCTCCTCCCCGCGCGCTGCACAAGGCGCAGGGCCTGGCGGGGGGAGCCGTACTGCACCACGAGGTCTATGTTGCCTATGTCTATGCCGAGCTCCAGCGAGCTTGTGGCTATTATGCTCTTTATCCTCCCCTCCTTGAACGAGTTCTCTATCTCTATGCGCTCCTTCTTGTCCAGTGAACTGTGGTGCACACCTATGCCGCCGAACGGGTCGATCCCGTCCAGATAGAGCAGCCTGCTGCCCAGCGCCTCCACCACCTGCCTGGTGTTTGCGAATATTATCGTCGACTTTGACCCTTTTATGAAGTCCGCCATTGCCTCCAGCCTTGCCAAGGCGTCGTTGTCGAGGGCGAACTTGCCGGCCAGGAGCGAAACCCTGCCGCTGTGCCGCCTTGGCAGCTCTATGCTGACCCGTATCTCCTTCACCGATCTCGATGCTGCTATTTCGCACGGCCGCTCGCCGCACAGGAAGCCGCTGACGGTCCCCGGATCGCTCACGGTTGCACTTATCCCTATGCGTTGGAATCCCGGCGCCAGCTCCTCGAGGCGCTCGAGCGCCAGGGACAGTTGCGCCCCCCTCTTGCTATGGTACAGCTCGTGTATCTCATCGACTATCACCGCGGATATATTCTTCAGGTGCGGGCCTATGGTCTTTGTAGGCAGTATGCTCTGCAGCGTCTCGGGGGTCGTTATCATGACCATTGGCGGGTTGCGCCCCTGCCTGCCCCTTTCGCTCTGCATAGTGTCGCCGTGCCTTACCGATACCGTGATGTCTATCTCGCTGCACAGTGACTCGAGCCTCTTTATCATGTCCCTATTCAGCGCCCGGAGGGGTGTGATGTAAAGCAACTGGATGCCGGAGCTGTTTCCGGACCTTGCAATCCGGTCGAGCACCGGCAGCACCGCCGCCTCGGTCTTGCCTGCCCCGGTTGGCGCAAGTATTATGCAGTTGCTGCCCTTCGCTATGACGCCGATCGCGAGTTCCTGTATCTCCGTGTACTTCTTGTATTTCCCGAGGAAAGCACCGTACACGTCTGCCATGGGCTTCACCACTTTCACTTGCCCTGCTGTGACTTGGGCTGCGGCGGCGGGGGGGGGGGGGGGGGTATGACCCTTCTGGCCGCCACAAACACTGCCGCCAGCACGACAACCACGACTGCGGCATCCGCTGGCGTGACAAAAACCTTTGATACGCTTGCAGTCCCTGCGGTGTCTATGGCGTGGGACTGCCCGTCAAATATCTCGTAGCCGCTCGAATACCCGTACGGAACACCATCAAGCTCTAGCCTGCCCTCCTCGCCGGTGTACAGCAGCTCGCGCGTGCCGTTGCTGAACGTGAGGTTGAGCGTGGCGTTGACCGGCTGGGAGAGGAGGCTGTAGGCGCTAAAGGCTATGTTGTAAACATGCAGCTTGACTGGCGCGGCGCCTGGCGATGACGGGGACGGCAGGGTGTAGTTTGCGGAAACGTTTACCCCCTTGTAGTTTGCGTACTCCACCACGTATGTCTTGGACGGATCCTGGAATATGCTCAGGTTCCTCGTTGTTGCGCCGTTTACCTTGATGAACGCCACGCTTATCGGGTTGCCGTATATGTCCTCTGGCAGTATCGTCACTAGATACTCCTTGTCGAACACGGCGCTTATCAGCAGCGGGCCGTTTGCCGGAACAGTGATGGTGCTGCCCTGCATCCCGTTGGTCCAGTCCACGAACTCGAACCTGCTGTCTACGGTCAGGGGCACGGTGGTGTTGGCCAGCGACACGTCGACCGTGGAGTTTGCGTCGTACCAGCCATTGCCGGTCACGCTGCCGTAGGGCGAGCTGGAATTTACAAGGTACTGGTACTTCCATTCGGCGCTTATGCCCTGCGGGAAGAATACCGCGGCTTTGAACGACATGTTCTTCTGGCCGTTGCTCCATCCGTCGAACCTTACCCGCTTCCCCAGCCCGAGGTTTATCGTGTTGACATCTATCGATATGCTGGCCGTGGCGCCGGGCGAATACCATCCTCCGCCGCTGGCTGTACCGTACGGGGAGCTTATGTTTAGGTAGTACTGGGTGTTCCACTTGGCAGTCTCGACTATGTCGCCGTCCATGCGCACGGACGCGTTGGCGTCCGGGCCGGTGTACGAACCTTGGCCGCTGCCGACCCAGCCGCTGAACGACACCCTCTGAGTAGGCATGGTGCTTATGGAAGTGGGGGCGTGCAGCGCTATCTGCGCGCCAGCGGTGTAGTTTACTGTACTGTTTATGCCCCCGTACTGCGAGGATACCTTTAGGCTGTAGCCTATGTGCCATAGCTGCTCCCCGTACACCTGCGGCAGGGCCGTCCCCACCACATAGTCGTTTACGAGGTGGTCGACTTCCTGCACGCCGTAGGGGTTAGCCTGGGCCTTGCTGCTGCCTACCCCATAGCCTATTATATCCGAAGCCTCCGGCAGCGGCACGAAGGATGCACCGTCGAAATACGAGAGGCTCCTGAACTCCACCTTTGGCATGAAGCTGCTGTTGGTGTCGGTGTCGGCGTATTCGGCTATGCCTAGGACCGCATGGTTGCCGGAGTTGGACGCGCCGAGGTCGACGCTGCCGACCTGCTTGCCGTTGACGTAGGACGTCCAGACGTTTCCTGACGACTTGAACGAATACGTGTTGAACGTACCGTTCGCGCCGACCGATCCGTCAGGACCTATGTCCCCGTAGAACTGTGAACCGCTGGAGTTGGCGGGAAAGTATTCCCAGAACCACGACGGCTCGTTCTTCAGCAGCGTTATGCGGCCGGTGCACCCGGACGGGCTGCATCCTGTCGGGTACTGCCCTGTCACGTTCGGGATCTGGTAACCCACTTGTATGAATGCGCCGTTGGAGAGGGTTTCGCCCACCCAGTACCCCAGGGACCCGAACGACTCGTTCTGGGGGCTTATCGTCTGTATCGACACGCTGGCGCCGCTGTTGTACTCCGAGGAAAAGTCGCCCTGGGCCCCGGACTGGAACCAGTACTGCGCGTTGGCTACCGATGCCGCAGAAAGCAGGAGCAGCAGCGCGGTGTAGAGCCAGCGAAGGCCCCGTGCATGACTATACCCTGACATGGTCCAGCCCCAACTCATCAAGCTTTGCTATTATAACGTCCCTCTGATTGGATTTCAGGCTCTTCCATTCTATGGCAGCCACATCCGGGCGCGGGATGGAGCGGGATATAGCCTGCTCGATCATGCCCACTTCACCCGCATAGTACTTTGGCATTATGTGGCCGAACGCGAACTTCCCCTCAAGCGCAAGCCTTGTGAACTTGTCAGCGTAGTGCAGGCCGCCTATGCCCAGCGCAACCTTGTCGTACGCCACTTCGGTGTCTATGGCTTCGACGACAGACCGGGACAGCACGGATGCCAGCCCCTTGTCCGCCCATACATCCTGGTTCCCCCCTATCTCTGCATACAATGACGGCGTGCTGAGCAGCGGGCCGTGGTGCGTTGCCTCGTATGTGACGGGGATGCCTGTGGTGTTGTTGCGCTTCATGGAGCTGAGCACCCGCAGCATCCACGGGGGGGATGCAACGCTCAGGGTGCGGGGCCTGCCGCCTATCTTCGCCTCTGCCGACCAGTTGCCCTCGGGGTGCACGGTGAAGGCAGGCACGCCGGCCGTGCTGCTGTGCCTGCTGAGGAATATTATGCAGTCGGTGCTTACCGTGGAGTCGAGGAAATCCGAATCGAGGTGCCTTGTGCCCAGCTCCAGCACATCAGTATGGCCCATGAGGAAATGCCTCATCCCGCCTATGGGCTGCGCCTCCCTGAGCGATTCTTGCGCCATTAGCGCCGCAGCCGAATTCCTTGATACCTCATCCTGGGTGGAATACACTATGAAGACCAATTTATTACCTATATGTTGCCTAGTTTTGCCTAGGGTTATTATTATGGCAAAATTATTATGGCAAAAGGTAATAAGCATGGCAGGCATATTCCTTTTGCCCCGCGGCGGGCGGAGCAGGAGGGGGGCGCGTTTGTGGGATACAAATAAAAATATCACCTTGTAATATGATTTCATGGATATCCTGTATTACAATTTCATCGCTATCGGCGTTTTTTTCTTCCTCGCCACATCCGTCCCGACTACCTTCCTTATCGCATCCATGCTGCTCAGAAGGAACCCGGCAGGCAACCCTGTTAAGAACACGCCGTATGAGAGCGCCGAGGAGCCGATAGGCACGGTGCGGGACGTTGACAATGAGTACCTGCCGTTCTTTGCGATATTCCTGCCGTTCGAGATTATAAGCCTGGTGCTGGTGCTGTGGGCGGGATCGGCCAGGGGGCTTGATCTTGGCACAAATTTCATGATAATGGGGCTCGCCGTGGCGTCGATGTTCCTCGCGCTGGTGGGATACAAGTTTGCGGTAGACAAAAATGTCTGAACAACAGCCACATGGCGAAGGGTATGGGGTTGGGGAAAACCCTCCATATAGCCCGGAGCAGTTCATGAACGCAAGGCACAAGATGGACAGGCTGGTGGAGGGTTCGATGAGCAAGTACAAGCACTCCACGAACGCCATGTTCCTCAAGCTCAGCGACTTCACCAAGATGATGTCCAAGGACCTTGTGACCTGGGGCAGGCGCAACTCCATGTGGCCGCTGCAGTTCGGGCTGGCGTGCTGTGCGATGGAGCTGATGGACTTCGGCGCGTCCAGGATAGACGCGGAGAGGAAGGGGTTCCTGCTGTTCAGGGCAACGCCGAGGCAATGCGACGTGATGCTTGTTGCAGGATGGGTGACTAAGTCCGTGGTGCCCAGGGTCATGAGGCTCTACGAACAGATGGCCGAGCCGAGGTACGTGATAGCGTTCGGCGAATGCGCCACGTCGGGCGGGCCGTGGTGGGAGAGCTACAACATAGTCAAGGGGATAGACCAGGTGCTGCCTGTTGATGTTTACGTTGCAGGGTGCCCGCCGAGGCCGGAAAACCTCTTCGGCGCGCTTATGAGGCTGCAGGAAAAGGTAGGTGGTACAGTTGTCGGAGATTCCGAAAGAAACCTTAGTGAAACACTTAGGAGAAATGAAGCGGAGCGGCTTTGACTATCTCAACAAGATAACTGCCGTGGACTACGTGCAGTACCTTGAGGTGGTGTACATACTTTACAACACCGATACCAAGGCGCAGGAGATAGTGAAGGTAAAGCTGCCTGCGGAACGGCCGGAGATAGACAGCGTTATGGACCTCTACAAGGCCGCGGACTGGTACGAGAGGGAGCTGCAGGAGATGTTCGGCATAGAGGTGAAGGGCAGGGAGGCCAAGAGGCTGCTGCTTGAAGAATGGGACGGAGTCGACCCGCCCATGAGGAAGAGCTTCGCGTGGGGCGGCGACTACAGGAAGGTATAATCATGGCAGTAATGAGGATAAACGTAGGCCCTGTGCACCCAAGCACCCACGGAGTGCTGCGCCTTGTGGTGGACGTGGACGGAGACGAGGTGAAGCACGTTGAGACCCACATAGGCTTCCTGCACAGGGGCGTGGAGAAGCTGTGCGAGACCAGGATGTACATGCAGAACCCCTCGTACTTCGAGAAGCTCGACTACATGTCGCCGATGAGCTGGGACGAACTGTATGTGGCGGCGGTGGAGCAGGCCATGGGTGCAACCGTAAAGCCGGACGCGCAGGTGGCAAGGACCATATTGCTGGAGTTCCAGAGGATAGCGAACCACCTGCTCTGGATAGGCACGCTTGCCAACGACATAGGCCAGATGTTCACGGTTTTCATGTGGTGCTTCAGGGACCGATCGTATGTGCTGAAGCTGCTGGAGGACGTGGCGGGAAGCAGGATGTTCTACGTAAACATGAGGGTGGGCGGGCTGCACAGCCAGCTACCCGGCGACTTCATAGACAGGTCGTACACGCTCTGCGACATCATAGAGAAGAACGTGGCGGAGTACGAGAAGGTCCTGGACCGCAACGAGATATTCCTTGAGAGGCTGCGCGACGTAGGGGTGCTGAGCAGGGAGGATGCCATAAACTACGGGGTCAGCGGACCGGTGCTGCGTGCATCGGGGGTGAACGAGGATGTCAGGAAGTCAAAGCCTTACTACATCTACGACAAGGTCCTCTTCGACGTGCCGGTGAAGAACGAAGGGGACGCATACGCCAGGTACAGGGTGCGCTACGAGGAGATATTCCAGAGCATAAGGATAATCAGGCAGGCACTGGAGATGCTGCCAAAGAACGGCGGCGACGTTCTGGGTGCCCAGGTGAAGATGATAAGCACCCCGGCCAAGCCCGACATTGTTGTAGCGAGGAGGGAGCTGCCGAAGGGAGAGGGGCTCATATACATGGTCCCGGACAAGCAGAAGCCCTACAGGGTGTCGCTGCGGGCACCGGGATTCGTCAACCTCGCCGTTCTGCCGAAGCTGTGCGAGGGAGGCAAATTCGCCGACATATTCGCGGTATTTGGAAGCCTGGACATAATATTCGCCGAAACGGACAGATAGTCGCGGTTGTAAGATGCGGTCACAGTCTGCGATGGAGTACCTGATGACATACGGGTGGGCGATACTGGTCATAGCCGTGATCCTGGGGGTACTCTTCCAGCTCGGCGTCTTCGGCTCCGCAAACCTCGCTCCTAAGGCCAAGGCCGGGCAGTGCCAGGTGCAGGTTGTGGGCGGCGGCTCGTCGTCAACGCACCAGCTCGCTGGGCTGTGCAGTTCTGAGCTGCCGCAGTTCGTGGCGCAGTTCAATGGAGGAAACAGCAACATATACCTTGATTCTAATGCGGTGCTGGCAGGTGGCTCGGCAATAACGATAAGCCTGTGGTTCAATGCCCAAAGCATACCTTCATCGGGCCAGAATGGGTGGGTGGACGAGGAATCGCTTTACGGCCTGAAATTCTCTGAGCCCAACAATCCCACGTTCTGCTACACGATAAACAACGGCGGAGCCTGGACAGGCTGCGTGTCCACGACATACTCGTTCGCCCCGAATACATGGTACAATCTGGCATTCACGTGGGCAAGCGGAGGTGACATGTACTTCTACATAAACGGCGTGGCGAGCGCACCGTCTGGCCCGGTGACCGGCACCTTGGGCACATCAAGCGTTGTCAACTATTTCGAGATAGGCCCCTCAATAAGCGGAACCCCTACATCCAGCTCGGCGCTGGACGGGGACATGGCAAATGTCCAGCTGTACAACGCTTCATTGTCCCAGGCGGAGA
This sequence comes from Microcaldota archaeon, assembly GCA_021807115.1. Lineage (GTDB taxonomy): Archaea > Micrarchaeota > Micrarchaeia > Micrarchaeales > Micrarchaeaceae > JAJZYD01. Next base: position 22,876 of record JAKAPJ010000002.1, on the reverse strand, counting down.
TCACTGCGCTCTACCAGGAGGGCATAGGCGGCGCGCCGGTGCGGCCCCAGAACATAGTAGGCTGGTGGCCGCTCAACGGCAACACCAACGACTACTCTGGAAACAACAACAACGGACAGGGGGCTGATGTGGGATACAGCAGCTCGTGGACAAACGGGTATACGCAGCCCTGAGGGCAGCAAGCATAATAAACATTACCTGCGCTATTACAAATGCAACGGTTGCTGAGTGAGTGATACTATGGACAAGGAGGAACTCGAGAAGTTGACAAGGGACTATCAGTTGGTGCAGGAGCAGCTGCAGGCGCTAGCAATCCAGCGGGAGCAGTTCTCTGCGCAGAAGGAGGAGCAGAAGACCGCGCTGGCGGAGGTGACCAAGACCACCGGCAAGGTGTACATGAGCGTGGGCGGGGTTGTGGTCGAGACCAGCAAGGACGATGCGCTCAAGGACATAAAGGACAGACAGGACAGCACGGAAATGAGGCTCGGCATAATAAACAAGCAGTATGACGAATTCTCGAAGAGGGAGAAGTCGCTGAGGACCTCGATAACAGAGGCGCTGAAGGGAGAGAAGGTTTAGGCGCATGGTTGGATGAAACTCATAGACTACGAGGAGCTCAGGTTCCTCGTCAAGGAGAGCAGGGACAAGAAGGTCCTGATCACATTCCACTCTATGGGGGACACGGATGCCGTGGCATCAGCAATCGCGCTCTCCACTTATTTCACGCAGTCGAAGGTTGTCATGCCAGACAGCATCAGCGCAAATTCGGCAAGGACCCTGCGCAAGGCGGGGGTGAGCGTTGCAGACATAGGCACGGAATTTGACGACGATGCGGACATGGTCGTGCTCTTGGACGTGAACAACTTCGAGGACTGCGGCCCGTTCAGGTTCAGGCTGGAGGAGTTCAACGGCACCATAATAATCATGGACCACCATGCGCCAAAGCCCGTGGACAAGAAGGACCTTTACGTGTACAACAACGAGTACTACAACTCGGCATCCAGCATAGTGTACAGCGTGCTCGAGTCTTTCGGGATCCACGTCAGCGGGGAGACTGCGAAGATTCTCCTCTACGGCATAATCTCCGACTCGGCCGAACTGAGGAATGCGACCGCGGAGACGTTCGTGCAGATAGGCAGGCTGCTCAAGATAGTGAACGAGGACTATTCTGAGATACTGCAGGAGATGATGCACATAGCTGACCCAAACGCCAGGGCGAAGACGATAGAGGACATAAGGGGGTCCAAGACTGAGATGCTCGGAAACCTGCTTTTCCTATACGGAGAGGCGCACTCCCACGCCAACATAGCAGCGGACTTCGCCATAAAGCTTGGGGCCGACCTGTCCCTGTTCTATTCCAGGAACGGAAGCGAACTGTCCTTCTCCGCGCGGCTAAGGCCGCCGCTGGATAGGAGGTACGGTCTTCATCTGGGCATGGTTATGAAAAACGTTGCGCCGATGGTGGGATGCACGGGGGGAGGCCATCCTTGCGCCGCAGGGGCCTATGGGCCGGGCACCGATCCGGTGGCGTTCCTGAAGCTGTTCAGGGAGAGGGTTGTGGGGAAGGTTGAGGGAAAGCCGTGATATAAATGGCAAATGTTGGCGATGCGGTATGAAACTCGCGATAATGGCGGACCTGCACATAGGGTACGAGAGGTTCGACGAAGACGCATACCGGCAGGCGAGGGAGGCGCTGGAACATGCCAGCGGCGTCGCGGACGCGGTGCTCATAGCCGGAGACATATTTGACAAGAGGTCGCCGAAGCCAGAGGTGATTGCGCAGGCCATAAACATATTCAGGGACATGTCGCGCAGGAAATGGCCGGCCAAGGTGGGGGAGTTCCGCAGCAAGTACGGCGCATCCGCCTACACCGACGTGCCGATAATAGCGATACCCGGCACGCATGAGAGGGTCGCGGAGGGAAAGGAGAACGTACTGCAACTGCTGGCGCTGGCGGGGCTGCTGGTGGACGCAAGCGAGGCAACCGCGGTGCTGGAGATGGGGCAGGAAAGGGTGGCGGTGACAGGCATGGGCGGCGTGTCTGAAGAGAGGGTGGTGGAGTGCATAGCTGGCCTGAACCCTGTGCCCACGCCAGGGGCGTTCAATGTCTTCATGATGCACCAGTCGGTATTCGAGCTGCTGCCGTTCAATGACGCGTTCATCAGGTACGAGGGCCTGCCGAAGGGGTTCGACCTGTACGTGAACGGGCACATACACGGCCGCGTGGAGGCCATGGTGCACGGCAGGGACTTCATAATACCGGGCAGCACCGTCCTGACGCAGCTCAAAGACTCGGAGCAGGAGGCGAAGGGGTTCGTCCTATTTGACACTAAGTCGTACACGCACGAGTTCATGGCGATAAAATCCAGGCCGTTCGTGTCCTCGAAGCTGGAGTTCAAGGAGGCGCAGCCTAAGGAAGTGGCCCGCAGGGCGGAGGAGGCCATAGACAGGGCGATAGCAAGGGCAGGGGAGAATCCGATAGTGAGGGTGGTACTGTCAGGCACAGTTGAGCGTGGCACGGCAGGGATCGACATACCGCTCAATGCGGTGCGCGCCAAGTACGCGGGGAGGGCGGAGGTAGTACTGGAGTCCGAACTTGAGACTCCCGAGATAAGGCAGGAGATAGCTGACCTTAGGGAGAACAAGATAGAGGGCGTGTCGATAAAGGAGATTGGCATGGCCGCCTTCTCTGCCAAGCTGAAGGAGCACGGCTTCGACGGCGACGGCATGCCGGCCTCAAGGCTGTTCGATGTCCTGAGCGACACGCAGAACAGGGAGAAGGTGCTGAAGGAGGCTATGCAGCTGCTGGACGGCTAGCCCTGCTTCCTTGCGCCGGCTGGCTTGGGCGCGCGGGGCGCTTCCTTCTTCTCCTTTATGCCCAGCGTCTTCATCATGAGCTCGTGGTTTTTCACGTCCACAACCTCGTTGAGGAACTCTAGGTGCATAGGATTGCACCTGCGCTCCTTGGCCCTCACGGTGGTCATGACCTTTACCATGCCGCCCTTTTCCACGGAGGTTATTACTGCCCTGCTGCCGGCGTCCCTCCCATACTTCTTTATGCACACCCTTCCTACTTCCAATAACATTCCATCAATCCCTTTTTTTGTTTTTTTTTGTTTTATGCAATTCTTTCAGCGTTACTGCCCGTCCCTGGAGCGCGCGACCATGGATATTATGGACACCGCCTCGGGTATGGTGACACGTTCGTAGTTCAGCTTCATGTCGAATACCGAGTAGTCCATCTCCCTGCCGTATGCGCGTTTGTACTGCGCCAGCGACCTGGCGTCCTTCTCCCTTACGTACCTTGTGGCGTATCGTATGCTCTCCTTCTTGGATATCGATATCCTCTTGGCGCGCTCTGCCTCGCCCACATTGAGCCAGACCCTGAGCGTGGCGTCCTTGACGACCCACGGCGCGTGCCATGTGGTTATGACGCAGTCCCTGCCGCGCGACTGGCGCACAATGCCCTTGTCGAAGTCCTTTATGTACTTGGGCGTGACCTTTCCGAGCATCTTGATCAGGCCCGCGTCGTTCCCCGCCGAGGACTTGTACGTTGGCCCTACGTGGTCTATGGAGAGCGCCTTGGAAAGCTCGTCGCCAAGCCGCGTCTTGCCGCTGCCGGTCAGGCCCCATATGCATATTTTCATGTTCTCATGCCCATGTTATGGGAAGGAAATGGATCGAAGGATTTCAGTGCGACATCAGCTGCAGCACATACGACCTCTGGCGCATGCCTATATCGCCAAGCGTCATGTCGCCGCGCTCTACCCTGCTGCCGAGCTTCACTACCTCTGCGGTGCAGTTGGCGCACAGCACGCCGCCGAACAGCCTGCTGTTGGTGCGCCTGGACTTGCCGCCGTGCCTGCTCCTGCTTATGCCGTTGAGCTCTGCCCTGCATATTGCGCAGTGCGGGCTGGACGGCGCTGGCCTGCGGTAGTGTAGTACGTTGCGCTTCTTCGAGGTTATAACATGCACCCTCTTGAAGCTATTTGATCTGTGCATTGGTTTTGGCATAAGAAGCACCCCGCCTCGCGGCGGCATCCTTGCTTTTGGAATATACAGAAGCTTTAGCACGGGAACTTATTTATTTGTTATTGACCTCCGGATGTAGACGGGGTCGCGACGACCTTGGCCTTGCGCTTGTCATATGCAAGCATTGAGAACGACATTGTAAGGCTGGAGAGCAGCACTGTCACGAAGAATAGACCGGTGTAGTTAAGTGATGTGACCACAAGGTTGACCGCGCCGCCGAATGCGAGCGGGCCGAATATGTAAGGCAGGGCGCCATAGTACACTGCGTAGAACATCGGGAGTATTACAAGCATAGACTTCATCTGCAGTCTCATGCTTTCGCCCATCAGGGGCATGAGCTCCCGCTGCTTTTCGGTTATGTCCTCGTTGCGCTTGGCCATCTGGTTTAGCTCGGAGGTGAGCGCCTGTATCCTCGCCTGCAGCTCCCTAGTCTTCGCAGGGTTGGAAAGCCTGCGCTGTATCACCAGGCTCAGCATTGCGTACGCCAACCCGAAAAGAACTATGGCAATGGCCACGTTAGACGGTATGGCGAACGGCACTATCGTGAAAATGAACCCGTACACTATCTTTCACCAAATGCATCCTTGAGATCCTCTTCGAAAAACTTGGAGGACTGCTCTACCTTCCCTTCCTGATTGTGTATTATATATAAGGGAATATTTAAATGTGACGAATAGTAGCCCAGGATTGCGAGGTTCAGGTCGCGCTGCTCGTCCAGCACCCTCTTGTCGTCAGCCTCCCTTATCCTTGAAGTGTCACGCTCCCTGCGCTTGAGTATGGCCTCTGTGTCAGCGTCAACGTATATCAGGCCGACCACCCCCTTGAGCTGCTCGGCGAAGTGCGCGGGTATGCCGGGCACGAACCTGCCGTGCTGCTGTATCGTGGCGTGGGTGTCTATGATTATGAGGCCGTCCTGCCTTGCTATGTGGTCCGCCGCCGCAGTCCTCAGCTCCGTTATCTTCTCGTTGCTCAGGTACCGCATCTGGTCCCGCTCCTTGACGTAGCCCTTCTTGATTGCTATCTCAAGCATGAGCGTGCCGAGGTTCATCACCTTGTACCTGCCGCTCTTCATAGCGGAACTTGTGACCGTGGTTTTTCCGGCCCCAGGCGAGCCTGTGACTATTACTATCTTGTTCATACCCCCACCGTAAAAGCACGTTAATATGTCCAAAAAGGCTTTTAATACTATGAGAGCCTTTATTATTTTACCGATGTGTACGCATGCCGCATGAACGCCCGATGAGATCGCAGTCCGCGATGGAGTACCTGATGACCTACGGGTGGGCGATACTCGTCATAGCCGTGGTCCTGGGCATCCTCTTCCAGCTCGGGGTGTTCAACACGGCTAACTTGACACCAAAGGCGAAGGCCGGGCAGTGCCAGGTGCAGGTACTCGGCAGCGGATCGTCCACCACGCACCAACTAGCCGGGATGTGCCAGGGCGAGGAGCCGGAGTATGTGGCAAAGCTTCCAGGCACCTGCAATCCCTGCATCACGCTAAATCCGCCCAGTAATCCATTCCCAACCGCGGGCACTATGGCAGTTTGGTTCAACGTTTTAGGGACATCGTCCAGCCCGGATCAGCGATTTTTGGACGCAGGCAATTCGATAATAAGCTGTTGTGTGTGGAGGCTGGACAGCAACCCGTCATCATACGTATTGGGTGATCCCGGTTCGCATAGCGATATATCGTATTCTACCCCGATTGCCTACGACACCTGGCATTTCCTTGCGATAGCCGCGCAGGATTCCGGCAGCAATACGAATTACATACTCTATTTCGATGGCCAGGTTGTCCAGAGCGGCACATATACAGGAGTAACGATTAGTCCGATTACAACTGCCCTTACTGCATACTACGTAAACGGCTATGAAGCAGACATACAAATCTACAACACCTCTTTGACGGCGGCGGAGCTGGCCGCGCTCTACCAGGAAGGCATAGGCGGCGCGCCGGTAAAGCCGCAGAACATAGTGGGATGGTGGCCACTCAACGGCAACCTCAACGATTATTCGGGAAACGACAACAACGGCCAGGGAGCTGCAGTTGGCTATACGAGTTTTTGGACCACTGGATATACTGCACCGTAGAGGCATGCGCATGAGATCACAGTCCGCGATGGAGTACCTGATGACATATGGGTGGGCGATACTTGTCATCGCAGTCATATTGGGCGTGCTCTTCCAGCTCGGGGTATTCAGCACTGCGAGCTTCGCGCCAAAGGCCAAGGCGGGGCAGTGCCAGGTGCAGGTTGTCGGCAGCGGATCGTCCACCACGCACCAGCTCGCGGGGCTTTGCAGCCCGGAGCTGCCGCAGTTCGTCGCAGTGTTCGACGGCGGCAGCTCAAACGTAGTGGTGAACAATCCAATAAACATAGGCCCAGCACGGATAACCGTTTCCGCCTGGGTGTACCCCACACTGCTTACAGGGAGCAGGAGGGAGGTGGTGGGCAACGACAACACGCCACACGACAGTTTCTTCATGAGCCTGAACGCAAACGGCAACGCGGAGGGGGATTTCTGGATCAACAACGGAGGCTGGGTGGGACCGGTGGTCTCGCAGAACAACGCATTTCCCCTCGACACATGGACATTCATAACAGGGGTCTACGATGGCTCGCAGCTTACGCTGTACGTAAACGGGCAGCTTGCCGGCGGACCGTGCTGCTCTACCTCCGGCTCGCTTACGCAGCCTCCAGGCTCTATATCCATAGGCAGCGACACTAGTTCGCAGTGGTTCCAGGGAGACATCGCGAATGTGCAGATATACAACACGTCGCTGTCGGCCGCGGAGATACTGGCGCTGTACCAAGAGGGCATAGGCGGCGCGCCGGTGCGGCCAGAGAACATCACAGAGTGGTGGCCACTCAACGGCAACACCAACGACTACGGCGGGAACAACCAGAACGGCCAGAACATGGGCACAGGGTTCAGCGGCACATGGGCAGACACCTACAGCGGCCCGACGTGATCAATGCCCATCGCATTGGCAAGCAGCGCTGAGGCAGGCTGGATGCGGCGTAAATGAAATAAAAAGGAGAAAAAGAATGTATCGGCCCACGAGGGGCCGAAAAAAGAAAAAAAGGCTTGGGCTTTATTCCATGTCGTGGCCCCCCATGCCCGGTGGCATTCCGCCCGGCCCTCCGGCCTGCGGCCTGCTCCTGGCGCTTATCATGTCATCGATCCTCAGTATTATCTCTGAGGCCTCGCTGGCGCTGAGGATAGCCTGCTGCTTGACCTTCAGCGGCTCGAAGACGCCGTTCTTCTGCATGTCGCCGAGGGAGTTCTTGAAGATGTCGACGCCGTACGTGGATCCCTCCTTGCTCTTGTGCTTGCTCCTCAGCTGCACGAGGGTGTCTATGGCATCCATGCCCGCGCTCTCCGCAAGGGTCTTTGGCACGACTTCGAGTGCGTCGGCGAACTTCTGGATCGCCAGCTGCTCCCTGCCGCCCACGTCCTGCGAGTATGACCTGAGCGCGTTGGCGACGTCTATCTCGGTTGCGCCGCCGCCCAGCACGTACCTGCCAGTCTCTACAACGCTGGATATCGCGCCGATCACGTCGGTTATGGACCTCTCGCCTTCGTCAACGGCCTGCTGCGTGCCTCCCCTGATGAATATGGTCACGCTCTTGGGGTCCTTGCAGCGCTCAACGAAGACCATCTGCTCACCGCTTATCTTGCGCTCCTCAACCATGCCGGCGAATCCCAGATCCTTCTCATCCAGGTCGTCGAGGCTTGTGACAAGCTTGCCTCCGGTGGCCCTTGCCAGCTTCTCCATGTCGCTCTTCTTGACCCTCCTGACCGCAGCTATGCCAGCCTTGGCCAGATAATGCTGCGCTACGTCGTCTATGCCCTTCTGCGTGAACACGACGTTTGCCTTGCTCTTGCGCACCTTCTCGACCATGTCCTTGAGCATCCTCTCCTCCTGCTGCAGGAAAGCCTGCATCTGCTCCGGTGAGGTTATCTCGATCTTCGCATCGGTCTCGGTCTTTTCTATCTCCAGCGCCACGTCTATCAGCGCGATCTTGGCATTGGATATCGACTTGGGCATACCAGGGTGCGCGATCTCCTTGTCTACCAGTACGCCGTTTATGAACTCGGTGTCGTTTATTCCCTTGCCCGCCTTCTTCTCGACCTTGATGAAGTCGTGGTCCACGGACACCTTCCCGGCGGAATTCTTGTCCATGACCTGCTTCACGGCCCTTATCACCAGCTTTGTCAGGTGCGCCTTGGTCTCGTCGTCGCCGACGTTCTTGGATCCCATCGAGACCATCGCGATCTTCTGCAGCGTTGCATCGTCGTTGGGATCCACCTGCTTGGCCTTTGACTCAAGCACCTCGGCGGCCTTCTCCGCGGCCATCTTGTAACCGCGTATTATGGTGGTCGGGTGTATGCCCTGCTCTATCAGGTCACCGGCGTTCTTCAGCAGCTCGCCTGCCATTATCACCACTGTAGTAGTCCCGTCGCCGACCTCCTTGTCCTGGGTCTTGGCGATGTCTACCATGATCTTTGCGACCGGATGCTCGACATTCATCTCCTCGAGTATCGTGGCGCCGTCATTGGTTATCACTATGTCGCCAAGCTCGCTTACCATCATCTTGTCCATGCCTTTAGGCCCGAGGGTGGTCTTTATAGCGTTGGCCACCGCAGCGGCGACCGCTATGTTTGTCCTCTGGGCGTCCCTGCCCAGAACCCGTGATGCTCCTTCGGGGAGCAATAGAATCTGCTGTCCTCCTAGTTGGTTTTCTGCCATTTGTATCACCTTTTTGTAGAACATAACTGCGCTGCCGCCCGGAGTGACCCGTTAGCAGTGGACGCATGCCGCAGGACGGCATGCATAATTTATATACATGTATGCATACAGGATTAACTTTCTTACTTAGAATTGTCCAGAATAATATTTATACCTTGTGCTGGCTTACGGTTTACTGCACGTGACCGGCATGGGGCCTATGTGCGCTCGCCATCGTTGGCATCGAACTCGCGCACCCTCATTATGTAGTTCCTGTTCACTATGCATGTGCGGGTGCCCATCGTGCCGTAGTCCTCCTCGAGCTTGACGAACTTGTCGTCCATCGCAAGGAACTTTCCCTTGAAGACGTCGGAGGACCTGGAGTCCTCGCCGTTCGCGCCGCCGACGCTCTTCTCGAATATCATAACCACCTTCTTGCCCACGAATTCTGAAAGGAAATCGCCCATGCAACCATCCTGCAAGACTATATGCGCGCAACAATTTAAAAAAGTTGCAGCGCGGCGGTGTGGCGGGGTGTAAAGACCTGCGCCTAGTCCAGTATTTTGTCGACTATCGCCTGGAACTGCCTGGATATTCCGGCGTCCTCCAGGACGTGTGTCCTGCCCCTGTCAGTCATTTCGGCTATCTTCCCGTCCCTCGCCACCGTCCCGAGCAGCACGGTATCCAGGGTCTTCACGACCTCCATTGTCTTATCGCTGGGCTGCCCGCTGGACATGTTCTCCACCACGCCGAGGACAGGCGCGCCAAGGCGCTTGGCCATCAGCCCTGACCGTATCGAGTTTATCCCCGCTATCTTCTGGGGGTTGGTCACTATTATGAACCCGTCAAGGCTGAGCACTTGCATTATGGTGAGCGGGCTGTCCGATGTGCCAGGCGGCAGGTCTATGACCAGGTAGTCCAGTTCGCCCCAGTCGGTGTTCTCGAGGAAGTCGCCTATCATCTTCGCGACTATCGGGCCCCTCCAGATTATGGGCCGCTTGAGCTCGTCCACCAGCATTGCAGTGGATGCCACCACTATGCCGTCCTTCTCCAGGGGCTTAAGGGGTATTACCGGCTCCATCTTCGCGTCGTCCATCCCGAGGAACATGGTTATGTTGGGGCAGTCTATGTCGGCGTCCAGCAGCCCGACCTTGAACCCCTTCTGCTTGAGCGTGTATGCCACGTTTATGGCGACCGTGGTCTTGCCTACCCCGCCCTTTGCGCTGTACACCCCTATCTTGTGCTTCACGTTTGAAAGCTTCTCCTTGACCCTCTGCCTCTGCTGTATGGTCCGCATGAAAGACGGGTGCGCGCCAGGCGGCAGGGTGGCTCCCCCAGCCTCCGCATGGGCGTGGTGGTCATGCTGGTGGGCCGTGTGATCGTGACCATGATGGTGCTCATGCCCGACCTGTCCCTGGGGCGGGGCTTCGGGCTGCACGCTCGGTTCTGCCATGTGTGGATTTTGGAAGCCAGGTATAAATAAGTTGATATGAAAGTTGGTGCGTGTTTTTCCCTTACGACGTGAACATAGATTAAAATAACTTTGCGTTCATAATATCAAAACAAGCATACTTGGAAGGCTTATTGTTTGGTACCGGCAAAACTCGGGTTTTGCCACGCATCGTAGCAGATTTTAAGGCCGCAGTATGTACAAAGAACAAAGAGAAAATCGGTGTATGAATGAAAATCAGTGAACTAAAGGCAGGAACAAGCAACGTAACTGTAACTGGAGTAGTTTCGCAGAAGGATGAGCCAAGAGAGGTAGTCACGAAGTATGGAAAGCGCCTGAACGTGGCAAACATAATACTCAAGGACGACAGTGGAAGCATAGCCATGTCCCTGTGGGGCGACACGATAGGCCAGGTGAACGCCGGGGACAAGATAGAGGTCTCGAACGGGTATGTGAACGAGTTCAGGGGTACACCTCAGCTGTCCACAGGCAAGTTCGGCAAGATAAAGGTGCTCGAGAGGGGAGCAGGGGGAGAGCCGGATGCCGAGGAAGAGGCATCGCCGGACTTCGAGACCGACGCCTCGGACGACGAGGCCTGATACCTGCCAGATCTTCCCGATCCTGCATGTTTGTAGGCTCAGCGTAGCCTCCGGGCTTGCGGCGCTTCGGCATATTTCAGTATCTTATCGTTTCAAGGAAAAGCTTCTCGTACTGCACGGCTATCTTGTTCCAGTCGTGCTCCTTTACCATTAGGCGCCTGCCAGCGCGCGCCATGCTGACTGCGGTGCGCTCATTGCCCAGCATCGCCTCTATGCTCCGCCGAATCTCGCGGGGACTGCGGGGATTGAAGTACAGCCCGCACTCCTTGACCATCTCCGGTATGCCGCCTATCCTTGCGGCCACCGACGGTATCTCACATGCAAGAGCCTCGGTTATCGTTATACCGGCCGGCTCGTACAGCGACGGGAACGCGAAAACATCGGCTGCGTTGTAGTAGTACGGCAGCTCCTTCTCCTGTAGGTTGGACACTATGCTGAACCTGCCCTTGAGGCCCAGCGAGGCGGCCTGGCCATAGAGATATCTTTCCAGGGGCCCGCGCCCTATTATGAGCAGTGATGGGCCGCCGTGCTGGTCGCGGCGCATGTGCGCAACAGCCCTGATCAGGTACACCTGCCCCTTCTGCGGCACGAGGCGGCCGTTCGTAAGTATAATCCTGCCGCGCAGGCCGAGCCTGGAGGCTATGCGCCTCACGTTCCCGTCGGACTTGGGTCGCGGGGTGAAGAGCCTGAAATCCACGCCGTTGAATATCACGTGTGACTTGTCCCAATACCTGCGCGGGATTGTGACGTCTATGGCGTTGCGCGAGACCCCTGTTATTACGTCGGAGGCGTGTATTATCCGCCTGGTCCACAGGGTGTCGTACGCCAGCCCGAACAGGTCGGTCGGCAGGTCTATGTTCTGCGGTAGGGAGTTGTGAATAGTTAGGGCTAGGCGCGCCTTGGTGCGCCTTATCGCGTTGAGTGCACCGGAGTAGTATACGAAGCGGTTGTTTATGTGGTAGATATCCGCATTCTGCGCCGCTATGGCGGCAGGAAGGCCCTCGACCCGCATGAATGGCAGGGGAAGCCCGGATAGGTTGGTGTAGTGGGTCTTGAGCCTGATGACCTTTATGCCCTCCATCTCCTCAGTGACGGCCGAGTCGCCCGGCTCAAGCGCGGATGATATCACGGTTATGTTGTGGCGCCGGGAGAGCCTGCCGTAAACGTTAAGCAGCGCCTTCTCTGTGCCTCCCGCATAGGGATGGAAGAATGGGTTAAGAACGCATATGTCCATCCTTCGACCTGTTTCTGGTTTTCTGCATGTCAGTGCATCGCGGCCAGGATCGGCTTGATGTAATGCGCAGAGCAGACGTCAGTGGGGGTGAAGTTGTCCTCCTGGCATATCTGCGCTGTCAAAACGTCGGCGCTGCCTATTATGGCCTGCGACGCTGTGGAGTTGGGCTGCGAAAGGAGCGCTATTATCTGCTGCCAGTTGTAGTGCGGGGACCATATTATGCCGGGTGAAAAGTCCGAGCCGCTCTGGATTGACTTGTTGCCGAAGTCCATGAACGGGATGCCGCTCGTGTCGTATGTGTGGAAGGTTATGTTCTCCTCAGGGTTGAGCTGCTGCAGCGGCGTGTATGTGTTGGTTTGCGTCTCTGCGGAATCGAAGGATATGTAGCTGCTGTTGTACGTTGAGTTGTAGAACGTGAACGTCGGAGTGGACCCGAATATGTCAGATGCGCTGGATGTCATGTAGTGCAGCGTGCTGAAGTCCCCGAAGCGCATGAGAGCCAGCAGGAGGCCCCACCTACCAGCGGCGCAGAACGGGCAGTACTCCGCCCCCACATAGAGCACGCCAGGCTTGCCATTCAGCACAAGCAAGTTTCCGGATATGTACACAGGATACGAGCTTGTTGGGATGACGCCTGAGCCCACGATGTTAGCCAGGGTCTGATTGGATGCTATGCTGCGCAGCTGCAGGTATGTGCCTACGTCCACAGCGCGCCCGTCATAGCTTGAAAGCGGCGCGTTGAGGTTGGCGAAATATGTATTGTACACGAGCGCCACAACGACGAGTGCCACTACGACGGCTGCGATGTAGAGCTTGACCTTTGTCTTCATGGCATCACTGCGGACTCATTTCCGGGTAAGCACCGCCAAGCCGTGCCTCTTCACGAACTTGTACACCTGGTTGCTGTACCTATATACAACAAAAACTATTATAATGCTTAATACGGCGCCGGCGAGCACATCGGTGAGGTAGTGCTGCCCGAGGTACACCCTGCCGAACAGTAGTACCAGCAGCCAGGCTACGTATGCCACCTGCGGCAGGCGGTACCGCCTGAGGAACAGGGGCAGGCCGGTGAGCACTGTCGCGTGGTTGCTAGGGAAGGAATATCCGGATTCGCACGTAGTGTGGTTTATCCACGACAGATCTGGCAGGCTGCAGGGGCGGGGTTCCTGGATGATCGCCTTTAGGACCTCACCTATCACGAACAGGGCGACCACGGTCATGCAGTACGCGTACACGTTCGTGTCGTTCTTCAGCGCAAGGTATATTGCGACGAGCGGCAGCACTATGAAAAAGCTTTCGGCAAGGGGGGACATCACCGCGGTGAGGGCGGAGCTTGCGATGCCGTTCATGAAACTGAATGCGGCGTCGTTGAGCGATGCCGCAAACGATGACTGCAGCAGGTATAGCGCATGGATTTGGTACATGTATGCACCTTGTGATGGTACAATATAGTCAATAAATAGATTTATAGCTCTAAGCCGAGCATAAGGTAAGCGCAGGGGGTTGTAGCGTAATTTGGCAGCGCGGCAGGCTCCAGATGTTAAAAACTAGATGAGCGCTTTGCGCGATGATGATGATCTGGAATAAGGATCAAATATGAAGTAACCTGCAAATCCGGGTTCAAATCCCGGCGGCCCCAAACCTGCTTTCCGTCTTTGAAACTGAGATTCGAACGGTAGCGGCCGCGAAAGCGGTGAACGGATAGGCCGGATGCGGGCGCGCTACTGCGGGGCCTGGTCCATACCCCTCAGGAAGTACTCGGACAGCAGCCGGTGGGTCTTGTTGTCCGTTATCTTGCCCTCGCTGTACAGCCTGCGCGCTTCCTTCTCCGTTACCTCCATCAGCGACAGTTCCTCCCCCTCCTCAAGCCTTTGCCCTACGTACTTGCCGACCTTCGCTATGAAGAAGAACATGCGCTCGTTGGTTATCCCGGGGCTCGCGTAGCCCTCGCCCACAGCTTTTATGTCCTCGACGCTGAAGCCCAGTTCCTCCTCGAGCTCCCTCTTGGCGCCCTGCTCTGGGGTCTCGCCCGCCTCCACGCTGCCGGCTGCGGCCTCTATGAGGTTCTTGCCCACTGCATCCCTCCTGTTTATCTCAAGCATGAGTATGCGCTCGCCTGTCGCCTCGTCCAACCTGTACGCCAGCACGGCGGCCACCGGCTTGGGCCGATCAAGGTACTCGATGGTGCGCCCCTTCCCGTCCTCGCCCACCACGTCCTTGGCCTTAAGCTTGAGGAACTTGCCCTGCCCTATTACCCTGCTCTCCGGCTCGCCTTTTGTCTCAGTGCTCGCATGCGTCGCTTCAGGCATAACACCACCAGCATATGTGCATATCAATACACTATTCTTCATCCATGATATTTACGCATTTCTGTTCCGTGCCACAAAGACAGCATTATTGTATATTGTATGCGGCTGCTCGGGACCGCGGGCCTATGCCTTTGCCCTGCGCAATGCTGGCGTGCGGCGGGAGGGCGGGACCGACAGATGCAGCAAAGTATAAATGCATTGTCAGCTCAATCTGATACGGTAGATACAATGGACAGGATGAGCCGCTTTATGAGGAAGGGAAAATCGCTAATACTTGCGTACGACCAGGGGCTCGAGCACGGGCCCACCGACTTCAACGAGAAGAACGTAGACCCGCAATTTGTCTTGGACATAGCGGGCCGCTGCAAGTTCGACGCGTTCGCCTCGCAGAAGGGCGTCGCGGAGAACTACTGGAGGAAAGGAGGCGTGCCGCTGATACTGAAGGTTAACGGGAAGACGGCGCTTTATGGGGGCTCGGAGCCTCTGGCGAGGCAGAACTGCTCAGTCAAGCACGCGTGGGAGCTGGGCGCTGCGGCGGTAGGCTATACGGTGTACGTGGGCAGCGCGAACGAGGCCGAGATGCTTGCCGAGTTCGGTAGGGTGCAGGAGGAGGCGCACGCGCTGGACATGGCAGCCATACTTTGGGCGTATGCCCGCGGGGCGTCGGTGAAGAACGACACGAGCAGGGAGGTCATAGCGTATGCCACGAGGCTCGGGCTTGAGCTGGGCGCAGATGCCGTGAAAGTGAAGTACACTGGAGATAAGGAAGGCTTCAGGTGGGTCGTGAAGGCAGCGGGCAGGGTGCCTGTGTACATGGCGGGCGGGCCGAAGACGAAGGACGAGCAGGACTTCCTCACCCAGGTGAAGGGGTGCATGGAGGCGGGCGCATCGGGGGTGGCCGTGGGCAGGAACGTATGGCAGAGCGACAACCCAGACAGGACATCGAAGCGCCTTGCAGCCATAGTCATAGATGGCAAGAGTGTGGAGCAGGCAATGAAGCTGCAGTGATGGCATGAGGATAGGCATACTCAACGGCGGCGGGGACTGCGCGGGACTGAACTCGGTGACCAGGGCCGTGCTCAAGGCGGCGGAGTCCAAGGGGGACACCGTGGTTGGTGTGCTGGAGGGATGGAACGGGCTGATGGAGGGGAAGTTCAAGCAGATAAAGTTCTCGCACTTCGAGGGGCTGATAGGCAGCGGCGGCACTGCGCTGAGCACGTCAAGGACCAACCCGCTCAAGAAGCCTGGCGGGCTGGCGACAGTTGAGAGGAACCTGAAGAAGGCCAAGATAGACGCGCTCATAGCGGTGGGCGGGGACGACACGCTGGGGGTCGCAACCAAGCTGTCCGAGCGCGGCTTCAAGGTCGTCGGGGTGCCCAAGACCATAGACAACGACCTTGCAGGAACGGACTACTCGTTCGGCTTCTTCACTGCGGTAGACGAGGCCATGAGGATGCTGGAGAGCCTTGCGACAACCGGGAGGTCCCACGGGCGCGTCATGGTTGTGGAGGTGATGGGCAGGGACGCGGGATGGATATCCGCCTTCGCAGGCCTTGCCGCAGGGGCGAACATGATACTTGTGCCGGAATTCGAGACCAGCCCTGACGACGTTGTCAGCCTGGTGAAATCGAGGTACAGGAACGGGCAGCGCAGCGCGCTCATCGTAGTGGCAGAGGGCGTCAAGCTCAGCTACGATGACGGCAAGATACAGAAGGACGAGTTCGGGCATCCGCTGCTCGCTAAGGCCGCGGGGGAGAACAATGCGTCGTTCCTCGCACGCTACATAGAGAAGGAGGCGAAGGTGGAGACACGCGCCACGGTGCTCGGGCACACGATCAGGGGCACGGCGCCGAATGCCTACGACAGGATAATGACGACGATGCTGGGCTACAAGGCCGTGGAGGCCCTGCATTCCGGCAGGGCCGGGGTGATGGTGGCAGTGCACGGCACGAAGGTCGTGGAGGTCCCGCTTGCGGAGGGGTCCAGGAAGAAGTACATGGACAGGGCCACGTGGGAGCTGGTAAGCGGAATGTTCGGCTGAGGCGCCCTGGGCAGCTTTAGCCCCTGAAGCCCCTGCCATAGTAGAGCACTATGGCTCCGGCCGCGATGGACACCGCCGCGGCGTATGAATACGAGTACGCGGGGCCCGCGGCGTAAAGCAGCCCCATCACGAGGTTACCGAAGAATATCCCCAGGCTCCTCGACCCTGACAGCGCGCCCATCCCCTTGCCGAGCTTGACGTCCCTCTTCATTAGCGACACTATTGTAGGCTCCATGGTCTCCGTAACGCCCAGGCCGAAGCCCATCAGCGCGACCCCCAGATAGAACGCCCACAGCCCGGCGCCGAGGGCCGAGGCTGCGGCGAGCAGCGCGGTGCCGATCCCTGATACTATATAGCCCAGGTATCCCAGCTTCCTTATGGCGCCTGTGGCCTTCCTGGAGCCTATGACGTAGCCGGTTATGGCTGAGACCCCGAGGTACACGCCGTACGAGCCTATGCCAAGCAGGTCGCTTGACGTCGCCTTGGCTATGGTGAGTATGGGGAAGCCAAGGCTGAAGTAGCTGAATCCGTAGAGCGCGGTGGCGAATATTATGCCCTTGAACGCCCTGACGTTCACCTTCCTTGGCGACGCTGCGGCGCGGGGCGGCGCCCGATCGCGGAACACGGGGGACCTTATGTCCCTGGACGCAACCAGGAGCGAAACGGAGACGGCAAGCGGCACTGCGGTCAGCAGCAGTATGCTACCCTGCCCCAGATTTGCCGATAGCAGTATCATCAGCGCCACCACGGAGACCAGCCCGCCGCCTATGTCCAGGGCGTGGAGGAAGCCGAACACCTTGCCACGGTCCTCGCGCCTTGACGCGTCAGTGAGCATGGCCCTGCGCGAGGGGGACCTGAAGTTCCTGCCCCACCACCCGCCCACGAACAGGGCGACGGCCAGCAGCGGCGTGTGGGCTAGTCCTATTGCCGACATGAGCAGTATAACCGCGCTGCCTGCGACCGCTATCCACTTCCTGCTGTACCTGTCGCTGAGCAGCCCGCCTACGTACGCCAGTGCGGCGCCGCCCCCGAACGCAAGCGCGTTTGCTATACCGAAGTATAGCGGGTTGGACGCCAGGGTGGCTACGAGGAATATGGGGAATAGCGCCTGCACGGCCTGGTAGCCCAGGTCCGCGAAGAACGCGGAGAAAGATAGGAGCAGCACATCCCTTGTCATCCATCTTGGCGGCAATGAGGCACCCTGCCGGTTTACGGCATACGCTTTAGCCCCAGGCAACCTTATTAACCTTTCATGCGCATACGTAGCGGTGCTACAATGGCCAGCGATGCGAAGAAGGTTGCGGGGAAGGCTGCGGAGGCCGGAAAGGGCGGGCTTTCTGTTGGCAAACTTTTGCTTGCGCTTGTACTGCTGGGGATTGCTGCGGCTGCGCTTTTCTTCGTGTTCGGAAGGGGCGCGGGAGGGGCCCCGGCACTGCCATCGTACCTCAGCTCCAACGCGACTGTGCCTGCCGCATTCTCGCAGGTGCTGGCGCAGAACAGCACGGCTATGGCCGGGCTTTCCAGCATGATTGCGGACCACATAAACGGCACGCAGCAGTTCCATGTTAACTATTCCGGCGTCGCTTACGTCAAGCTGTCAGGCAGCCTGGCTGCGGTGGGCGCGATAAGCGCGCCTGTTGCGATGTGGATTGCCAAGTATGACACTGACCGGCACCTGTCCGCAAGCGCGGAGTCCATACTGGGTGCGATAAACGTGCAGCAGCTGTCACTGTCAAATGGCACATATGTGTGCACCAACCTCAATGTTACCGCAGCACAGAATGGCAACGTGGGCGGGATTAACGGAAATCCGCACTGCTCAGCGGGCAGCGGCATAAACGGCTTCGACCTTACACCGCTGTATTCATTCAACTTCTCCAAGCTGCAGTACGCTGGCATCACCTTCGCCGTCGCGCAAAGCTACCAGAGCACGTATGGGGGGGAGCCGTGCACCGCAGTGCTCGGCACCCTTGGCGGGGCCGTGAGCGGGCGTTTCGCCATGTGCATGTCTGACCAGTACTACGTGCCGCTGAGCATAGGCATAAACGCCAGCGGGCAGGGGGGAGACTTCTCCATAGTGCTGAACGAGACGGATATAGGCAACTCATCGGTGCAGGGCGTCGTGGACACCATACCGTACACGCTTAGCGGAGGGGCGTCGGCGTACAACTCGACCAACACGACAAACAGCGCGGCCGGGCAGTTCTTTGCGGGCGTGGGCGGCTGCAGAGACTATGCAAACACCATAGCCAGCGGGATGATGGCGAACTGCGATGAAAACCTCACCGAAGGAAATGGGGCGCTGTCAGTGGCAGGCCCGGCGGGCCAGACCGAGTATTTCTGCGTAGGATCCAACATAGGAAACTCATCGGTCAGCTGGACGCAGGATGCAGGCATAGGCGGAAGCTCCATAGGGCACCAGAGCGGCAGCACGTGCACAGTGAATGGCGCGGGAACTAACATAACATCAATAGCCGCCGTGGGCCTGCTAAACCCGCCGCAGTACACGATACTCAAGAGCATCGCAATGGACAGCGGCTTCGGAGTGGCGCGCGAGACCATACCTAGCGACTCGCCGAATGCGACTGACGGTGTGGTATTCTCAAGCGAGAGGCAGTATTTTTCCACGAGCTACACGGTGACGCAGGACAACTCGTTCGTGCTGGTAGCGGTGTCTTGTTCGTCCGGGCCCGACAAGTTCTTTGGACAGCTAAGTGAGGCGGGCTACTGCACGCCATGCACCGTGCCGGCCATGGCTCCGTTCTACGAAAACGGGTTCCCGAATCCGGGAGAGAGGCTTGAATGCACCAAAAGCGACGTGCCGCCGGGATGCGATGTCATAAACCCCAACCTCCTCAACAGCTGGCATTACAGCGCGCAGCCGTTCCTGAACATAAGCACGGGTGATGTGAGCAGCGCATACGGCGCGGGCAGCGGAGGAATAGGGGTTACACAATCCTATGTGCTGGCATGCGTGCAGAACGCTGGCACCTACCAGATCGGCGGAATGTTCCAGCCGTACTATGGGGCCACGGCGAGCGGCACCGGACCTAACTTGACCTACTATAACGTTACCTATATTTCCTCGGTGAACCTGCCTGCCGGCACGCAGCTGGGGAATGGCGCGTCCTACCTTGGGGATGGCATGTATTCCATACCCGGCATATTCCCGCCCCATACGGTATCTGCTGTTGTGTACGACTTCGGACCGGTCGGGCATGTGCGCATAGTGAACAACTACATAAACAACAGCGCATAGGCCTGTGACGGCTAACGCCGTCAGCACGCTAATGGACGCAGAGGTAGGCGGACAGCAAGAATAGCGATGCAGCAAATATGTGGGTGACATTGCAGTAGATGCATATCCTTCCTATGGAGGCCTGGGCGCGTATGCGCTCGAAAACTGACATGACCCCAAGCGTGCCGGCTGCCAATGCTGCCGGATAGCTGCCGATGTAGAATGCAACCAGCTCAAAAGCGAAGAACAGCATGCCGAACAGTGCGGAGGGCACGCCGAACCACACAGAGAAGCGGCTGTCAAGCACCATCTTGCAGTTGACAAGTCCGCCGCGAGGGCACAGGAGGGGCGTGCCCCACACCTTGTACGCCAGCACATATGCACTGACCGCAACGCCTGCAGCTGCGATGATCTCCGCATAATGAATGGTTGACAATCCGCCAAGTGCCGCCACCACGCCCGTGAGCGCGGCGGTCAGTATGGCTACCGAAACTGATACTATCAGTGCGACACGGCGCCTCTGGGGCGCAGGTGCCGCTCTTTGCTTTGCCGCCATCAGTACCAACCATGGTCCAATATTCGCCCTTTGGCAGTTTCTCCCGGCCGCAATGCCTGCTGCATTTATTAGTTGTTATGCAAAAATAGATAAGGCAACGGTATGCAATGCTGGCACAAGCCGGCTGCCGCGATGATTGCATGACAGAGAAGCTCTATCTGGTAAATTCGTACATGAAGGAATGCGAATCTAAGGTGACCAGGGCGGAGGGGAAGGAGGTTGTGCTGGACAGGACGGTTTTCTACCCTGCCGGGGGCGGGCAGCCTAGCGACGTAGGCACGATAAAGGCGGGAGGGGAGGTGTATTCCGTGGTGGATGCCAGGAAGGAAGGCAATGATGTGGTGCACGTGCTCGACAGGGAAGCGGGCGGCCTTGCGGGCAGGCTGGTGCTGTGCAACATAGATTGGGACCGGCGCTACTCACTGATGCGCTACCACACCGCGGTGCACCTCATAGACGCGGTGTTCGTCAACAGGTATTCGGGCGGACAGATAACAGGAGGGCAGCTGTACACGGACCGCGCCAGATTCGACGTGGACCTCGATGGGTTTGACAGGGATACTGCGGCAAGGCTAATCCAGGAGTCGACGCTCCTGGGGCAGGAGGGGCACGAGGTGAGGGCGTACGCGCTGCAGAGGGAGGAGGCAGTGAAGATCGCCATGCTCGCGCGCACGGCGCCGGGCAGAGAGCTGCTGGAGAAGCTCGACGAGGTGAGGGTCGTGGAGATAGTGGGGGTGGACATGCAGGCGGACGGCGGGCTGCACGTGAGGGACACGCGCGAGATAGGGATAATAAGCCTGCTCAAGTACACCAACAACGGCAGGAGACACAAGAGGCTGGAGATAAAACTTTCCTAGTGGGCTGCATGGGGCTCATACCGCGCAGGGCAAGGCTCGTGTTCGACGGGACAATATTCAAGATATACCGCTGGAGGCAGAGGATGTACGACGGGTCGTACGCGGTGTTCGAGAAGGCAAGGATGAAGCACACGGTCAAGATCATAGCCGTGGCAGGGGGCAAGGTCATGGTCACAAGGGAGATGCAGCCGCACCTCAAGCAGCCGAGGATCGGGCTGTTCGGGGGCGGGATAGAGGGGGGGGAGACGCCGCTTGGCGCCGCTAAGCGGGAGCTGAGGGAGGAGGCCGGCCTGGCGTCCGGCGACTGGAAGCTTCTGCACGTGGCTACTCCCCTGGGCGGATCAATAGACTGGAAGGTGTACATGTTCGTCGCGAGGGATTGCGTGCGGGCGGGGACACCCGCGCCGGACTCGGGGGAAAGGATAACGTTCAGGGCCGTGGGGTTCGACGAGTTCCTCGAGATAGCGGACAAGAGGATGAACAGGGCCGTGCATGCGGAACTGGTGGACATCTACCATGACAGGGCAAAGCGCATGAGGTTCAGGCGCATGCTGATGGGGAAGTGAGGCCGGGGGAACGGGGCCCAAGCACACCGCGCAGGGTTGGCTTCCCGCGGGCGGAGTTGTGCGGGATGGGGGGTTTGGCTCTTGCAGATACCACGGAAACATTTAAGAATAGGATATGAGAGTGTAAAAATAGTGGAAAGTTGAACGGTAGAATGCAGCATATCGGCAGATTTGGGTCGGCGATTCCGTATTTGATTGCTTCGGCTCTGGCCCTCGCCATGCTGTCCGCGCTCTATACCGCGGCATCCACGGTGAACGTGCATAGCACAGCCGCGCTTATCGAACCTGCGCGCTTCCTTCCGCCGCCAGCACCCATGCTCGGCTCATGGTACGGCGGCACGCCGTACCCCACCCCGGTTTATGGCAATGGCTGCGCTGCGTACAACGGCTACATTTACTGCACCGGCGGGCAAAACGCCACAATCGGCAGCTACTACGCCCAAATAGCAAACGGCGGGTCGCTGGGTGCATGGCATCCCACCACCGCATACCCTGCAAACATGAGCAGGTCCGAATGCGCGGCCGGCGGCGGTTATATGTACTGCGTGGACGGCGACACCGGCCAGACATACTACGCAAGCATAACAGGCACAGGCATAGGAGGGTGGATTGCCGGTGCGGCGCTGCCAATGGGCAACGCCACTGGCGTGGAATGCACGGCAAGCAGCACCACGCTTTACTGTGTAGGCGGCTATACCCCCTCGGCTTTCGGCGGCACACCTAAAACAAGCTACTACGCGCAGATGCTTGGCAGCGCAGGCTTAAGCAGCTGGAGCGCAACCACGCCATACCCGGGAAATTTTGGGCATATCGGATGCACAGTGTACAACCAGACAATCTACTGCGTGGGCGGGTCTGCGGACATCAACGGACATTTCAATGACACGGGCGCGGCGTACTATGCGCCGATACTGGGCGGCGGGGCCATAGGTGCATGGGGCAATGCGACATCGCAATATCCCCAGAGCGTGGCTGACCCAAACTGCGACGCCGAAGGCGGCTACCTCTACTGCATAGGCGGCAGCGAGGACATAAGCGTGGGCGGCTACGGGGCGCTTTTATACGCAACATCAATCCCGCAGTCGTACATGGCGCGCATCACGTCAAGCGGGTTTGGCAACTGGTCGCAGACCACGTCGTATGTTTCCCGCAGCGTCTTTTATGAGACAACAGGCATAGAAAGCTCAAGCTGCCCGGAATACGACGGCTATGTGTACTGCATAGGAGGCCAGAATGCATTTTACACTATAGATCGGAA
>JAKAPJ010000018.1 GCA_021807115.1 Microcaldota archaeon | reverse complement strand
CTTTCCATAATACAAGAGTATTAAATATTTAAAGCTTTAGAGTACCTTCCGAGGGAAGCGTATATGATTGTTCCGCAAATGCCACTATGTTTACAGCGGTAAAGAAATGGGGCGGCAAATCCGCACGGGCGGGAATACGGTAGGAGGGGCGCGCATAGGTTTTTATACTTGCCATAGGAAATAAGCTGTGGGGAACTGCAGGCCGCTATGCGGCGCATTTGCGCTGCCTGCCGCAAGCTTATTAACGGGTCTTTCTATGCCAGCGGAAAACGACGGCACAGTAGTGGAGTACGCAGGGCAGAAATACTACGACCTGAAGATAAACGGCTCCAGCTGGAAGCTGCCGCTGGTGAAGGTGGCCGACGACACGTGGATAGCCTATTTCGACAGCCTGGGCGACGTGAAGCTGGTTGAGTCCTGCGCATCTGCCATGGCTGACAGGATGCGCGACTGCGAGATACTGCTAACGTCGGAGAGCAAGGGCATAGCGCTAACGCACGAGATAGCCAAGAGGCTTGGCCACGACAGCTTCGTGGTGTGCAGGAAGGAGGTCAAGCAGTCGATGATAAACCCGCTCGTGGCAAAGTACAAGCCCATAACGTCTAGCAAGGAGCTGAGCCTCTGCATAGACTCGCGCTTCGCGGAGATGATCAGTGGCAAGAGGGTGGGCCTTGTCGACGACATAGTGAGCACGAGGGCCACGATAGACGCGATGGAGAAGCTCGTGAAGGCTGCAGGCGGAACGGTTGTGAAGAAGGCAGCGATACTGCTGGAGGGCAGGGTGCAGCCGGACATAATAAGCATGGGCATACTGCCCGTGTTCAAGGCCAAGAAGGGGGCGCGCTGAGCGGTCAGACGCTCTTGAGCCTGGACTTCTCGTCCTGCCTCCTCATCTCCTTGAGCACCTCCAGTGCAGCGTCCTTTGTCGGCACCACGCTGTAGTACGCGTCGGATATCTTCCTAAGCGCCTCGTTCTGCGGCTCGCTCTCGCCGCGGATCATTATGGTCACAAGCCGAACCTTTGCCTGCTTGAACTTCTCCTTCCAGTCCTCGGCCACGCCGTCGAGGCCATCGGTTATGAGCACTATTGTGTTGGTCTTCTTGGACAGCTCCTTGTTGAGGGTGAGGTCCATAAACGCGTTGCCTATGGCCTTGTCTATGTCCGTCGAGCCCCCAGACTTGACGCGCAGTATCGCCTCCTCTATCTCCTCGGGCTTCCGCACCAGCAGCGACGTCTGCCCGTCGAAGAGCCGCAGGAAGTACTCCTGGCCCCTGCGCTTTGACTGCTCGAACAGAGTCATGGCAACGCTCCTGGCCCATATTGTCTTGCTGTTGGGCATCTCCATGCTGCCGGACTTGTCTATCAGGACGTAGTATGCGCCCTCGTACTCTATGAACTTGTCCTTGGCCAGCCATCCCTGGTCCATCTTGCCGTAGAACACCTCGTCTGGCATGGCATGCTCCTTGGCTATGGCCTTCGCAGGATTCTTGGTCATGCGGTACCCAGCTATCCTGTCGCCGTACGGGCTCTTGACGCTGCTGTTCTCCGCGATGCGGGGCAGGTACGACACGAGCTTCTTTGTGAGCGCCAGTATCTCCTCGGCGTAGTTTACCCTCTGCAGGCCGTAGGGGTTCGGGGCCCTTTCGCTCGTGGAAAGATCCTTGTCGCCCACGTCCACGTTCGACTCCTTCAGCGCCTTCTCCATGGCCTTGGTGAACCCCGCCTTGCCCAGCTTCCTCAGCGCGCGGATGAACAGCTCCTCCAGCTGCTGCTGGGCCGTCTTGTCGTTCTCCTTGGCCTTCTGCATCATCTTCTTGAGGCTGCCCTCGCCGTCGCTGTCCCCGTTCTGGTCGCTCAGTGCCGCCATCTGCTCCTGGACTGCCTTGAGTATGTTGTTGACGGTGGAGACGGTGTACCGCACGGTGGCGTCCTCGTTGAGCATCGTCGCCTCCCTCACCTTCTTGAACTCCTCGCCCTGCATGTAGCCGCCCATGATTGTGCGCACCACCTCCAGTATGGGGTTGGGGTTCGGGCTGCCTATCGTCGGGCTCACCGAATAGAACGAGTAGAACACGTCGCCGGCCACGACCCGCAGCATGTCGATCGACTCCGCCAGCGCCTGCTGGCTGGATCCCAGCAGCCTTATGACGCGCTTGGACTCCTGCGAGTATATGTCGTCGGAGTCGCGCATGTTGACAAGGTTGCCCGCCACGCTCTTCTTCGGGTCGGCGGATCCCTGGGCCTGCTGGTTATCGTCAGACATTGTGATACCTATTTGATCTGCCTCACTGCTTTCCCCACTTTCAGTCGCCAAGATATTAATTCTTTACCTTGTCCTTCTCCTCCTTGCGTCGCATGTCCTTGAGTATCTTGAGCGCGTTGTCGGTCGTCGGCTCAACGCTGAAGTACATGTCGGCGAACTTCTTTATCGCCTCATTCTTGCCCTGTATCATGATCGCTATGACCTTTATGTTGGCCTTCTGCAGTTCCTTGACCCAGTCGCGCGCCAGGCCGTCCTCGCCATCCGTTATGAGTATAACGGTGTTGGTCTTCTTCGCGTACTTCTTGTTGTTCGCCAGGTCGTAGACCGCTATGGCAAGTGCCTTGTCTATGTTCGTGCCGTTGCCGGAGTTCACCTTAAGTATTGCCTCGCCCACCTCCTCGGGCTTCTCGACCATCTTGGAGGGCTCGTCGTCGAAGAACCTCAGGAAGTACTTCTTGCCGCGCCGGTGCGCCTGCTCGTAGAGCGCCATTGCCACGCTCCTGGCCCATATTGTCTTTTCGCCTGACATGCTGCCCGACTTGTCCACGAGGACGTAGTACGCGCCCTCCTGCACCGTGTACTTGTCCATGGCAAGCCATCCCTCGTTCATCTTGCCGAAGAACACGTCGTCGGGCATGGCGTGCTCCTTTGCTATGGCCTTAGCAGCGTTCTTCGTTATCCGGTATCCCGCCACCCTGTCCCCCATAGTGCTGTGCACCTTGCCGTTCTCGGAGAACTTTGGTATCGAGTCCATGAGCTTCTTGGTGGTCGCAAGTATCTTGTTGATCTCGCTGACCGGCAGCCGGTCATAGGTGTCGGGGTTGAAGTCCTGCTGCGGCTGCTTGCCGCCCAGGTCGTGCTCCTCGGCGCCCTGCATCGCCTTCTCCACCTTGTCCTTGAAGCCCTTCTTCCCCATCTTCTTGAGCGCCTGCTTTAGCAGCTTCTCTATCTCCTGCTGCGCAGACTTGTCGTTGTCGTAAGCCTTGCTAAGGTTGTCGCGCATCTGCTGCTTGCCCTGCTGCCCGTACGGATTCTGCTCGTCGGCCTGCTGCTGCATCTGCTGCTGCATCTGCTGTATGAACGACATCACCACCGACGCAGTGTACGCCAGCGACTTGTTCTCGTCGAGCTTGGTCTGCTTGCGTATATCCTGGTACTCGGGGGTCTGCATGTACTTCTCCATCATCTGCCTGACCGCGTCGAGCATCTGGTCGTCGTTCTTTGGCCGAAGCGAAGGCTCAACCGAGTAGAACGAGTAGAATATGTCTGCCGCTATGACCTGGATCTGCTTGACGGACTCGTAGATGGCCTTGGCGTCCTTGCCCAGCAGCCGCTCAATCCTCTCCTGCTCGAAGACGTACGCCTCGTCGTCCTTGTGCATGTTGGTTAGGTTGTTGTCTACCTTCTTCTCCTCCTTGCCCTTCTCCTGGTTCTCATCCGCCATCCAAATCAACACCACGACGTGCGCGCCGGCTGCGCTTGGGGCGCCCCCTTGGCCTACTTACACCCCACGCGACAGGCTCCTCGAGGGCCCGATGCCCTCGCGGCTTGAGACATCCACATCCACAGATTCGTAGCTGCGGGTGGACTTCTGCTGTGACTGCGCGGCAGCCTTATCCTTCTCTTCCTTCTCCAGCTGCTTGGCCTTAGCCTTGGAGTATATGGCGGTCCTCTCCACCAAGTCCGACAGCGGTTCCATTATGAAGCCAAGCTTTGAGTCGGCCTTGTGCTCGTCCACCAGTAGCTTCGCCTGGTCGTACGTGGAGTTGAGGCGCTCGAAGGTCGCCTTGAAAGTAGGCAGGCCCTCCTGCTGCTTCGCCTCAGTGTACACGTTGAGCAGCTCCTGTGCCACATTGAAAAGCTTTATCGCGTTGTCGTACGTAGGGCTGAGCCTCGCCTTCGCCACCACATCTTCTATCTTGGAGGTGTCCTCCCTCTCCCTCGGGGCGGTGAGGTACAGCGCTGCGGCTAGGTGCTCGGTGGTCACCTTGGGCTCGTTCCATATCACAGATATGGCGGCCGCGACCTTCATTATCTTCTTCTTGGTCCTGTCAGACACCGTTATGCCGGCATTCTCCGTAAGCCCTATCGCAGTGGCCCAGGCCTCCACGAGCTTCGCGTCCTGCTTGGCGGCCTCATAGCGCTTTGACACCTCGGCCTGCGCCTGCTTCACCTCTGCAACCGACATTATGTTCCTGTTCTCGGCGGTGGTTTCCTTGTCCAAGCCCCCGTCGCGCAGAAGCAGCTGGGGCCTGCTTGCCTTGCTGACATAGCTGACGAAGTCTCTTATCACAAGCCTGTCGTAGAATGCCGCGTCCTCGCTCTCCGATGGAAGCTCGTTTGCGGCCATATATAGCCCGACCATTGGCAGCTTCTCCTGGCCTGCTTGGCCCTTTACCCTCTTGTTCAGCATTATGTCGAGGAGCATGTTCCTTATCGCGCTTGACGCCTTGAAAGGCTCGTCGAGGAAGGCTATCTCCGCCTCTTGCAGGCCGCCCTCCTTTATCCTCTCGAATATGCCCTCGTCCCTGTACTTCTTCACGTTCAGCGGCCCTAGCAGTTCATCGGGATCGGTGAAGTTGTGGAGAAGGTAGTAGAAGTACTTCCCGTTTATCGCCTTCCCCAGCTCCTCTATGAGGTTGGTCTTGGCGGTCCCGACAGGGCCTATGAAGACCACTGGCTCGTTGGTGAAAAGGCCAGTCAGCGCGGCCATGACCGAGATCTCCCTCTCTATGAACCTGCTGTTCAGGGATTCCTTCAGCTTCTGCACCTTGTATCCCAGGCTGTCCTTGTCTGCATTGCTCCCTGCAGGCAGAGATATGACATTCTGCAATACCTCCCTGAAGACCGTGTTCTCAGATTCGCTCTCACCCATCTCATTCGCCCCTTTTGTAAACCCTATAAAACTTATGATTGTTTATATATCTTTAAAAGCCTTTCGTACCTCTTTCAGACTCGACGAAGTAGGTACAAAACTGGTTGAATTTACGTCGGAAAATAGCCGGGCTCTGCCCGAAATTCATGCTGTCCGTGCGCGGTCCAGCCCTGCTCGCAGCCATGCGTAAATATCTGGATATGCTATATTATATTGTGGGATGGTGAGCGCATGGAGGCCAGGAAAGCCACTGCAGTGGGCATGAACGCGGGAGTGTGGACAGCCGCAGCCCAGCATGCCACAATGGACCGCCTTTGGAATGGCTTCATGGTGGCCGCGGCGAGGGCCGGCTACTCCAAGGAGGAGGTGTTCGATTTCATAGACAGCGACAGCAGGATTGGCAGCAGGGTGTACATAGGGCGCGGGGGCCATGCGGCAGGGGCGAAGGAGGCACTGGACAGGGATATCGCAAGGGTACAGGCCTACATGAGGATGAGAAGGGACGATGACCTGCGCAAGCTGTGGGACTCGTTCCTGTCAGGCGCGGAGCGGTCTGGACTGCTCCAGGAGCAGGTGGGGGACAGGGTGCGCAGCGAGGAGCGCAAGTTCAGGATCCAGCAGATGATAGATAACCCGGAGGGGTGACCGCCACCCGGGTGCTTGGCGCCGCAATCGGATAGACTTTTATAGCTGGATTCTTATACTCTATCCATACCCTACTTCCGGGATAGATGCGGGCAGGGCACGGGATTGATGTGGATGGACACGTGGCTGAGGTCCCAGAGCGCAATGGAATACCTGACCACATACGGTTGGGCGATACTCGTAATAGCGGTAGTCATCGTGGTGCTGTTCGCGCTTGGCGTATTCAGCTCCAATACTTTTACGCCCAAAGCCGGGCCAGGGGTGTGCGATGTGCAGAGGCCGCTCGGGCCAGGGACCACCAGGCTCATAAGCCTCCAGGGGATGTGCGGGGGTGAACAGCCGCAGGCGGTGGCGGTATTCACGGATACGCAAGGCTCGATTTCCGTGCCTGCGTCGTCGCTGCTCAACCTCAAGGTGCCGTACACGATTGCGTTCTGGTTCAACAAGAAAAACTACTTGAGTTCGTGCGACAGCCTCATCGGGAAAAGCAGCTGCTCTGCCATGTGCATATACACGCTTACGGCATCCGGCTGCAGCGCCGGAAGCGATCAGAGCGAGCCGCTCACGTTCAGGTACACCGACTCACTTGGAGGCGTGCATGACGGCCTGACTTCGGGCATATCCGTGCCTAGCTCGACATGGGTGTTCGCCGCAATTACAATCGACAATAGCGGCGGCACCTCAGGTTTGATAAAATGGTACATAAACGGGACTGAGACGAACCATTATACGTGGACTACATCGTTTGCACTGAACACCAATTCGCTGACAATAGGTGGTGGCGACCACACGTTCAACGGCTCCATGGCGAACGTGCAGCTCTACAACACCGCGCTCGGCGCCAATTCCATAGCTGAGCTGTACAGGGAAGGGATAGGAGGCGCACCGGTATCGCTCACAAACCTCTTGGGGTGGTGGCCGCTTAATGGCAACCCGGTTGACTATAGCGGCGAAGGCCTGAATGGCACGGCGGCGAACACCGTATCATACGTGGACAATTGGCAGAGCGGCTATTCCAGCCCGTAGCGCGCCGTGATCCCGATGCATATCAGTTTAAGTATTTATGTTACAATTAGTACCGGGTGATTCTACGAAGGTCCTGATACTTGGCAGCGACGGCTATCTGGGTTGGCCCCTCACACTTAGGCTGCTCGCGAGGGGGCATGAGGTATCCGGGATGGACAACCTGTTCACACGCAGGGCTGTGGCAGAGGTGGGATCCACGTCGGGCGTGCCGATACTCGGCCCGGAAGGCAGGGTCAGGGCGGCGAAGGAGCTCCTTGGCTCAAGCCCCACATTCTACAGGGGCGACGTGACAAACTACAAGGCGCTCGAGAAGGTGATAAGTAAGGAAAGGCCGGATGCGGTGGTCCACTTCGCGGAGCAGAGGTCGGCGCCATACTCCATGATAGACGAGAGGCATGCGGCCTACACCATGTCGAACAACATCGTGGGCACCATCAACCTAATATACGCAGTCATGAAGTCCGGGAGGGACACGCAGGTAGTCAAGATGGGGACCATGGGCGAGTTCGGCACGCCGAACTTCGACATACCAGAGGCTGCGTGGGTGGACACCAAGATCAACGGGAAGATGGACACGATAACGGTCCCGAAATGGGCAGGCTCGTGGTACCACTGGACGAAGGTGCACGACACCAACAACTTGCTTTTCGCAAACAGGCTCTGGGGCATAACCTCCACCGATATAATGCAGGGGCCGGTTTACGGCCTTAGGACTACCGACATAACTGACCCTAGGCTGTTCACGAGGTTCGACTTCGACGGCGACTGGGGCACTGTGCTCAACAGGTACTGCGTGGAGGCGGTGCTTGGCATGCCGCTAACGGTGCACGGGAAGGGCGGCCAGGTCCGCGGCTTCCTGTCGCTTGAGGACAGCATGGAGGCGCTGCGGCTGCTGCTGGAGAACCCGCCGGAGCCGGGTGGCTACAGGCCAGTCAACCAGTTCAGGGAGCTGTACTCCGTGGCGGAGCTTGCCGATTTCGTGAAGGACGTCGGCGGCAGGATGGGCCTGGATGTCAAGATTACAAACATAAAGAACCCGAGGGTGGAGAAGGAACAGCACCACTACAAGGTGGAGAGCAAGGTACTGCCGTCGCTGGGCTTCAACAGGCTTAAGAAGAACATCAAGGACGAGATCAGGCTGATACTAGAGGACCTGGCGCCGTACAAGTCCAGGCTGGGCAGGTACCGGAAGGCCATAATGCCAAGGACCCTGTGGAAGAAGTAGCGCTCAGTATGCCGTGGTCACCGTAAGGTGGTGCCTAAGCGCCTTGTGCTTCCTGCCATCGGACCACAGCAGGTAGTCGATGTGCAGCGCGTTGACGTTCGCCTGGGGGTTTATGCTGTTGATCGCATCCTCGATAAGCCTCGCCGTGTACACCGTAGCCGCCCTTATCTCGACCTCCTCCGGGCTGCCCTTTGGTATGAGCTGGCCGGAGTCTATCTTGCTCTGAAGGCTGCTGCTGAGCGTAACTATGCCCAGCCCGCGCAGCGCGCGTGGCAGCTCGTAGTCGGCGAACACGGTAAGCTGCCTTACGTCGTAGGACGGGAAGAGCTGCTGGCCCAGGCCGAGGAACTTCTCATGCAGCATTCCCGCCGCAAGCTGCGCGCGCTTGTTGAACGCTATCTGTATGCCGCCGTGCACCGCGGAGTCGCGGAATGAAGGGAACTCGGAGACCAGGCGCTCCACAAGGCCGCCCCCTTTGTCAAACATGCGGTAGTTCGCTGCGGCCACGAGGTTGTGGAAGTGGCCGCAGTACCTGTCCTTGAGTATTGTTCCGACCTCCCGGAGAATGTCTACGCGCTCCTGGAGCATCGGGATCTGGGACTTCCCGTTGAAGATGCCCTCGGCCTCCTTCACAGTGATCTTGGAGAGGTAGTCGCCGTCCAGCACCGGTATGCCGCGCTCGAACGCGCCCTTCAGGGCCGCCCACATTCCCATCGCGCCCTCGTACACTGTGCCATTGTATTCCGCCGCGTACTTCTTGCCTGTGGCGAAGTCGGTGAACGCGAAGTTTATGCAGTTGCCGAGAATCATGAAGTCTACAGTGTTGTTGTCAGCCTTGTCGAGGAATACCGGAGGCATGTCCCACTTCGGCAGCACCATGGACCGCGGCGCCCATTCGCGCGAAAGCTCAAATAGCCTCTGGTAGTTCACCTCGACGTCGCTTGCCGTGAGGACTATGGCCTCCGCGGCGTCGAAGAGCGCGTCCCTCGGGGATGCTTGGGAGTGCTTTGGCGGTGCCTTTGTCTTTGCTGCCACGGGATCGCTGGTTACGCTCTGTTCGGGGTAATATTTATGCCTTTCAAGGCGCAGGGCTTGTGTAAGAATTGCGGCGCCTGTGTATAAACTGCTTTTTCGATACATTTGTGCACAATGCAAGGGCGCGTGCTTCATCACGCCTCCCTGTGCCACTTGATGCCGTGCTTTGTGTCTTCCAGCACCACATGGTACTTCTCCTTGAGCAGCCTGCGCAGCTCGTCGGAGCGCGTGAAGTCCTTGGCCTTCCTTGCGGACTCCCTCTCGTCCACGAGACCCTGTATCTCCCCGTTGAGTTCCTCCTTTCCCCTGGAGAGGCGCTCCGAGAAACCCAGCCCGAGCACGGTGTCGATATCAAGCATTGCATCTATCACCGCCTTGGCATCGGCCTCGCTCATGCCTGCGGACTCTATGCGCGGGTTGGCGGCGTTGATGATGGAGTGCATGCTGGAAAGCGCGGCTGGCATGTTTATGTCGTTGTCGAGCTCCATGAAGAAGTCCTTCCTGCACCGCCCCACGATGTCAACGAACCCGTCCCCCGCCAGACCACCACCTCCTCGTGGAGCGCTGGCAAGGCGGCCCAGGAATGCGTAGATGCCGTTGAGGGTGTTCTGCGCGTTTGATAGCGCCTCGAACGTGAAGTTGAGGGTCTGCCTGTAGTGGCCGGAGAGCAGGAAGAACCTGAGCGCAAGGGGAGAATACCCCCTGTCAACTATCTCCTGCACCGTGTATATGTTCCGCACGGACTTTGCCATCTTGCCGCCTTCCACCGTGAGGAACTGCATGTGCATCCAGTAGTTGACGAACTTCTTCCCGGTTGACGCCTCGGACTGCGCTATCTCATTGGTGTGGTGTATTGGTATGTGGTCCACTCCGCCGAAGTGTATGTCGAAATGCTCGCCAAGGTACTTCATGCTCATTGCGCTGCACTCTATGTGCCAGCCCGGGAAGCCGCGGCCCCACTCGGAGTCCCATATCATCTCGCGCTCGCCGCCGTGCGCGAAGCGCCACACGGCGAAGTCGGTTATGTTGCGCTTGCCTGCGACCTTCTCCACACGCGCGCCCTCCTTGAGGCTTGCGGTGAGCTGCTGGAACGATGTGCTTGCCAGCGCCCCGTAGCCCTTGAACTTGGAGGTGTCGAAGTACATGCCGTTCTCCGCCTTGTAGAGGTACCCCTTCTGGTCCAGGGACTTCACCAGCCTGAGCATTTCGGGTATGTGGTCTGAGGCCTTGGGCATTACCTCTGGCTTCTGTATGTTGAGAAGGCCCATGTCCTTGAGGAACAGCCCGGTGTAGAACGCGGAGACGTCCCTCATTGTCTTGTGCTCCTTCTCCGCCTCGAGCCTCAGCTTGTCCTCCCCGGTGTCCGCGTCGCTGACAAGGTGGCCCACGTCGGTTATGTTCTGCACGTGGGTGACCGAGAATCCGTCGTGTATCAGCACGCGCCTGATCACGTCCTCCTGGACGTATGTCCTCATGTTGCCTATGTGCGCGGAGAAGTAGGCCGTTATGCCGCAGGCGTACACGCCGACCTTCCTGCCGGATATCGGCTGGAAGTTCTCCTTCCTGCGCGTCAGCGTGTTGTAGAGGACCAGCATGCTATCGGTTTAACATTCCAATGGACGTTATAAAAATCTTTCTGAGACCGGGAGGCGCCGCGCAGTTTCCGATGCATTTATATTTTTTGATTGCAATTGGTAAGACGGGGAGGGAGTCTATGTATCTATATGAATTCCAGGGGAAGGAGCTCTTCAAGAAGTTCGGCATACCCATACCGGACGGGTTCGTGATCTCGAGCCCGGCGGAGCTCGACGGCAGGCAGGTGCAGTGGCCGGTGGCCATGAAGTCGCAGGTGCTTGTGGGCGGCAGGGGCAAGGCTGGCGGCATAAAGTTCGCAGGCAGCGCGCAGGAGGCGAAGGGCATTGCAGAGTCGCTTTTCTCTGCGCAGCTCAAGGGCCTGAAGGTGAGGTACCTGCTGGTCGAGGGAAAGCTCGACATAGGCAGGGAGCTGTACGTGTCCATAGCGATAGACACTTCGCGCAAGACGCCCGTGATCATGGTGAGCGCGAAGGGGGGCGTTGACATAGAGGGACTTTCGGACTCGGAGATATACATGCACCCGATCGACCCGTTCGTGGGGTTCAGCCCGTACATAGCAAACATACTGGCCGGCAAGCTGGGCCTGGGCGGGGGCGAGCAGGGCAAGCAGTTCTCCAAGCTCATATCAGGCATGTACCGGCTGTTCGAGGAATACGATGCTGAGCTTGTGGAGATAAACCCGCTCGTAGTCACCAAGGACGGCAGGCTTGTGGCGGCGGACTCCAAGGTGGTTGTGGACCAGGATTCGCTATATCGGCACCCGGACCTGAAGAGCTCGTACGAGGACCTGACGCCGCTGGAGAACGAGGCCAGGTCAAAGGGATACTCGTTCGTGGAGCTCGACGGGACCATAGGGGTCATAGCTAACGGCGCGGGCCTCACCATGGCCACGCTGGACACGCTGCTGCTGCACGGGCTGAGGCCCAGGAACTTCCTCGACCTGGGCGGGACCGACAACATCGAGACGGTGAAGAACGCCTTCCCGCTCGTGATGGAGGCGAAACCTAAGCTGATATTCGTCAACATATTCGGGGGTGTAACGAAGTGCGACACCGTGGCGCAGGGGATAGTAGCGGCCAAGAAGGCGTTCAACATCACTGTGCCGATGGTCGTCAGACTATCGGGCGTGCACGAGGAGGAGGGCAGGGCGATACTCAAGGAGGGCGGGATAGCGGGGCTTGGTGACATGGTCCAGGCCGTGAAGATGCTTGCGCAGACAAACAAGTAGGTGATAGTATGGTGCTTATAGACCGCAACACTCACATAATCGTCCAGGGAATCACCGGACACCAGGGCATGTTCCACAGCGCGGAGATGATAAAGTTCGGCGCAAAGGTTGTCGGAGGAGTGACGCCGGGCAAGGGGGGCACGGCACTGAACGGCGTGCCGGTGTTCGACACTGTGGCCGACGCGATGTCGGCCGGGCCGACGGCCAGCATGATAAGCGTGCCGGCGCCCTACACCAAGGACGCGCTGTACGAGGCGCTAGACAGTGGGATAAAGTTCCTCTATGTGCTGACCGAGAAGGTGCCTAAGCACGACGAGATAGACATGTACGCCAACGTGAAGCGCAAGGGCGCGGTGCTGATCGGACCGAACGGGCCGGGGATAACGGTGCCTGGCGAATCTAAGATGGGGATAATGCCGAACCACATATTCAGGAAGGGCGATGTGGCGATCGCCTCCAGAAGCGGCACGCTCACCTACGAGATAGTCAAGGCGGTCACGGACAGCGGCCTGGGCGAGAGCACAGTGGTGGGCCTGGGAGGGGACGCCATAGTCGGCACGAGCTTCCTTGACCTCCTCAAGCTTTTCAAGAGCGACAGGGACACGAAGACTGTGGTGCTTGTGGGGGAGATAGGCGGCACCGCGGAGGAGGAGGCGGCGGAGTACATACGCTCCGGGTTCGGGAAGAAGGTGGTCGCCTACATAACAGGCAGGAGCGCCCCGCCCGGGAAGAGGATGGGCCATGCGGGCGCGATAATATCCAGGGGCAGGGGCACAGCGGAGTCCAAGATAAAGGCGCTGGAGGCTGCCGGAGTGAAGGTGGCCGAATACCCGCAGGACATACCGGCACTGATAAAAGGCTAGCGCTGAGCCTTCTGTTCCATTGGTAGTTTTACAGGTAAGTTCCCATGAGGTTTGGCAGGCTGGAGGCAATCGTGTTCGTTGCGGGTTTCTCTGTCCTTGTGGTGGAGATAGTCGGCGCAAGGCTCCTTGCCCCATACCTCGGCAACACCCTGTTCACATGGACCAGCGCGATAGCCGTAGTACTGGCGGCCCTTAGCATCGGCTACCACTATGGGGGCAGGCTTTCTGAGAATGGACCGAGCATGCGTGCGCTTTCTGCCATGCTCATCGCATCCGGACTGCTGGTCGGTGCGCTCCCGCTGGTTTCGGACTCGGTGCTGGGCCTCAGCGTCATGCTGGGATACGAGTACGGCCCGATCTTTGCGTGCCTGGCCCTGTTCGCACTGCCGAACTTCTGCCTTGGCATGGTGTCGCCATATGCGGTGAGGCTCAAGTCCAGGTCGCTGCGGACTGTGGGCGAGAGCGCGGGGGACCTCTATGCAGTTTCAACAGCGGGCAGCATAGCCGGCGCGCTGCTCAGCGGCTACATCCTGGTGCCATGGATAGGCATAGACCAGAGCTTCTTTGCAACTTGCGCGCTGCTGCTGGTGGTGGGGGTTGCGGTCTTCGGAAGAAAGGGGCTTCCGCTGCTGCTCGCCGCAGTGGCCTTTCCGCTGGTCGGAGCTGCGATTGCACCGGCGCACGGGCCGTCAGTGCTGTTCGTGACAGACACGCCATATTACCACCTTACGGTGACCAACAGTTCCGGTATGATAGGCCTGCAGACCGACCTAACGCTGCAGACCGTGGTATCAGAGGCAAATCGCAGCGGAGTGCTGCCGTACTACGAGTACCAGAAGCTCGTGTACAACAGCGAGCCTGTTTCCAGGGCGCTCTTCCTTGGCCTGGGCGGTGGGGCGATGGTCATGGACCTCTACCGCAGCACGAACGCGTCAATAGACGTGGTGGAGATAGATCCAGTGGTCATACAGGTGGCGCGCAGATTCTTCAACCTCACCGACAGCAGAAGGGTAACCATATACAACCAGGATGCGCGCTACTTCCTCAGGGACACCACGGGCAGCTACAACATGATAGTCATGGACGTCTGGGGCTCATCTCTTTCGCTGCCGTACCAGCTCGCAACCCAGGAGGCGGCAATGGAGATGAAGAGCCACCTTGCGCCCAACGGGTCCGTGCTAATAAACTTCGCCTCGCCCTTGGAGGGCAGCGGCTCGGGGCCGTTCAAGTCCCTTTACGCCACGTTCGGCTCCGTGTTCCCCAACATGTACGTCTTCCCGCAGTATCCGCAGAACATCACAGCCATGCAGAACATAGTTATGATAGCGAGCAGCGACAGGCAGAGGTGGACAGAGGCCGAGATGCTCAGGGCTCTCAACGCCACACGGAACAGCAGCGCGGCGGCTGCGGTGGATCTGAGGATAGTGAGCGATAACGGCACACAGCAGGGCGCGGGGAGAGTGATGCTGCTTGACAACGGGACATATTATGGAGGCACTGCGGGATATCCAATCCTCACCGACAACAGGAACCCGTTCGAGGTGTACGAGGCGGAGGCTATAGCGTCTGTGCACGGAGGAAACGCATAGGCGCGCCATCACACTATGGCGAGCTTGTCGAGTATTTGGGTTAGGTCGGTGAGCGGGGCGCCGTCCTTCTCTATGGGTTCGTTTGCAGGATTTATTCCGGGGTAGCCCCTCAGTGTCGAGCCCATTCCGTTGAGGTAGCTAGGCACGAACTCGTTCTTATAGAGCACGCCCAGCGGTATGCGGTCGCCGAACTCCAGAGACTTTGTGAGCGCGGCCTTGAGCTTTTCGCCGCTCTCAGCCTCCTCCGCGCTCTTCACCGTGCCGTCGTAGCCCTCGGCAGACAGGCTGTATATCCTTTCCTGGTACCACTCCCTGGTGTTTATGTCGTTGTATGTTATGCACGGCTGCAGCACGTCTATGAGTGCGGCGCCGTTGTGCGCCACGGCCATCTTTATTATCTCGGTCAGCCCCTTGGCGTCGTAGCTGAATGCCCTGGCCACGAATGTATACCCGGTGGACAGCGCCAGTAGCGTGGGGTTTATCGCGCCGTTTATGTTGGGCGAGGCGAGGGACTTGGTCTTTACCCCCTTGGCCAGCGTCGGCGCGGCCTGGCCCTTCGTGAGCCCGTACACCCCGTTGTTGTGCAGCATCAGAGTGATGGGTATGTTGCGCCTGCCCATAGCGACGTAGTGGCCTGCGCCTATGCCGAGCTGGTCGCCATCACCCGCGGAGACCAGCACCTTCAGCTTCGGGTTCGCCAGCTTCACCCCGGTGGCGAAGGCCAGGGCCCTGCCATGCAGGGTGTGGACCCCGGTAACGTTCACGTAGTGCGACGTCTTTCCGGAGCAGCCTATGCCGGTGACGAACACCACGTTGAGCGGATCCTCGCCGAGCTGCTGCAGTGCCATCTGAGCCGATGCCAGTATACCGAAGTCGCCGCAGCCCGGACACCAGTCGTTCCACAGCTTAGTGCGGTAGTTGTGCTTCGCCTGCGGGGCATCATTCGCCATTCCTCAACACCACTTTCTTCTCGTTCTTCTGCACTATGTCCTTTATGGCCTGGCATGTTTCGTCACAGTCCATCGGCCTGCCGGTCCACTTGAGCACCTGGGCAGTCACGGCTATGCCCGTCTTCTGCATCAGCAGCTGCGCGAGCTGGCCCACGTAATTGGCCTCCACGCTTATTATCGTCCTCTTGCCTTTCAGAACCCCCTTCCAATCTTCCGATGGGAACGGATCCATGAGCTTGGCTTCTATGATGTGCAGGCTTATACCGTCGGCCTTTAGCATGTCCTGGACATCCATCAGTGTCCCCACCGGGGTGCCGAACGTTATGGCTGCGATGTCGGAGCTCCGGTCGCCGTATTCCCTGAACTTCGCCTCAAGGGGTATGCCCTTGAGCATGTCGTCCATCTTGCGCATTCTCTTCTCGTACATCCGGATCCTGAGCTCGGGGTCCTCGGTTATGTGGCCCTCCTCGTTGTGCTCGTCCCCGGTGTTCCAGAAGAGCGCCTCGCCCAGGTGCGCCCTTGGCGACACGCCGTTTTCGGTAAGCTTGAAGCGCAGATACTCGTACGGGTCTCCCTTGTAGCGCGATCCCCTGTCGATGGAGACGCCCTTCACGTCAAACAGCTCGTACGGCAGGGCGGACACGCTGCTAGCCAGGGCCTTGTCCACAAGGTGTATTGCAGGGCACTGGTAGCGCTCCGCCAGGTTGAAGACCAACGCCACGTCGTTTATTATGTCCTCGTGCAGGCCGGTAGAGTACACCACCTTAGCGAATTCCCCATGGCCACAGTTTATGGCGAACATCAGGTCGCTCTGTGAGTTCCTAGTAGGGAGTCCTGTCGACGGGCCGCCGCGCATGTAGAATGAAACCACCAACGGGACCTCGTTTATTCCTGCCCATCCCATTCCCTCAACCATCAGGGAGAAGCCGGGCCCGGACGTGGATGTCGATGCACGTACGCCGGCCAGCGTCGCGCCTATTGCAGATGTCACGGCGGCGATCTCGTCCTCGGTCTGCAGCACCACTATGTCGCTGGTCGTGCCGTCCTTCATCTTCACGATGCTGTTCTGCTCGATGAACGTGCTCTCGTCGCTTGCCGGCGTTATGGGATAGTAGCTCTGGAACCGTATGCCGCACAGTATCTTAGCAAGCCCCTCCACCGTGTTCCCATTGACCTGCACCATCTTCTTGTGCTCAAGCTTCTTTATGTTGAACACACTGGCGTACTCCAGCTTCTCGTAGACGCTCGCGGCGGCAGCGAGGTTTATCTCGGCGAGCATGCCGCCCTTGCGCTTTGAAAGGAACTTGTTTATGCTGCCGCTGAAGTCCTCCAGCGATATGCCCAGCAGGCACGCCGCGGCTGCCATCGCCTGCATGTTTATCGACTTTATCAGCGTGTCGTAATCCGCATTGGCGACCTTCTTCGACACCTCGCCCATTATGCCAGTGTAGTCGATAGGGAAGAACTTCGCATTCTTCCGCTTCAGGAACTCCAGCGCGCCCGCCACATCCTTTGTGAGGCCCGCGCCTTCGAGCAGCCTGCCCGCGCGCTCCTTCGCCTCCTCCTCAAGGCTTACGGCGCTGTCTATGGTGCCTGCAAGGTTCGCCGAATGTATTATAGTGGCACCGTCCCCCGCATCCGCAAGGTGCATGAACAGAGTCTCCTTGTCGAACGAGACGAGCATGTCGTAGTCCTTCTGGGTCGAGTGCACCCTTGTGTCGCTCACCTCGACCTGGAAATAGCTGTGGCGGCCCTTTATGTTGGAGTAGTACTCGCGCTTGCCATAGAACATGTAACCGTAGTTTGCTATGGCGTTCGAGAGGATGTTTGAAGCGGTCTCAACGCCGCTGCCCTGTGCGCCGCCTATCATTATGGATATACGCATGAACAGTCCCGTAGGATAAACAACAGTGTTTCAGCTATGGAATGCAATTCTTAAATATGTTACATGCAACGGCGCTTACAGCACGTAACTTTTTACCTCGGTGGGTTCGGGACAGCGCGGGATGCCGCCTCAGGCTCAAAACAGCTAAATATGCTCTTTCACAATACTGACTGTCGGGTGGTTCCATAAAGAACGACATAACCCTGCATGTAATGCCGGATCCCCGGTTCGTCGCGGCCGGAGTGGCAACGGCGCTCATAGTCGGGCTGCTGGTCGCCTACGGGCTGGTTGCCGTGGCGAGTGCCGTAGGTTCAGGGGGCGCGAGGACGCCTGCCTCCATTGGGTATGTTACCGTATCCGCGACAGGAGGCGTCAACGGCTACCCGACGCAGGCGAAGGTCTACCTCATGGTCAACGGATCTGGGCCTACGACGCAGCTTGCCACCCAGAACATATCCTTGACACTAGGGCAGCTCAACAGCACCCTCTACCCGTTTGTAGGGGGCAACATGAGCAAGGTTAGCACGGAATCATACAATATATACAAGGCATACAACAAAAGCGCATACGTGGCAACGGAGCAGGTTGGCGTCACCGTGCCGGAAATCGGCAATGTCAGTATGCTGCTGGGTGCCCTTTCGAGGATCCCGAATGTTTACGTGGAGTCCACATCGGCGCAGCTATCCGATCCCCAGATTGCCGCGCTCAGAAGCCAGGCGCTGGCGATTGCTATGCAGAACGCCACGGCGCAGGCCACGGCAGTGCTGTCAGGCAAGGGCGTGTCGGTGGACAACGTGACCATAAGCAGCTATTCGGTGTACCCCTACTACTATGGGGGCGTATTCGGCGGCGCGAGCATCGCGCCTCCCGCGGCGGCAAGCAGTCCCGTCTTCTTCTCTGGAACGAGCAGGGTCTCTGAAAGCGTGACTGTGCTTTTCACGTACCAGAAATGACGACATACCGCATCCCGCGACGGCGGTTGAACAGACAGTTTTAATACTTATGCTGCATAGTTTAATCGTTCCTTGATGCTTTTTGGGTGGGGATATGAAGATACTGCAGCTAGACGTAAATAGGATAGGATTCAAGCTGATCGCGCCTGAGGCCAAGGTGTACGAGCAGACGGACCAGAAGGAGACCAGCGTGGACAACGCGGTGGTGCTGCTCACTTCGGTGGAGGCGGAGGACAGTGAGGAGATTGCCAGCAAGGCGGTGAAGGACGCGCTTGACTTCGCCACGAAGCAGAAGAGGACTACCCTGGTATTCTACCCGTTCGCGCACCTCAGCGGGAACCTTGAGGCGCCGCAGAGGGCGATGAAGCTGTTCCATTACATGGTAAGCGAGGCCAAGAAGTCCAAGCTCAACGTGTACAGCGCGCCTTTCGGATGGAACAAGGCGCTCACGCTAGACGTGAAGGGGCATCCGCTCGCGGAGATGTCCAGGAGCTACGCCAAGGACATAGTGACGGAGGAGAAGACGCACCTGACACTGCTGCCACCCAAGCCTAAGAAGGTTGATCTCTCCATAGTGAGGAAAAGCGACTTCTCGGGCCTCCCTGACGCAGACCATCGGTCCATAGCCGAGAAGCTCAACCTCTTCAGTTTCCAGGAGGTGTCGCCAGGCATGGCGTACTGGCACGGGGACGGCTACATAGTGTTCAAGGAGCTGGTGCGGTTCATAAGGGAGAAGCTTGACGAGTACGGGTACGAGGAGATAGCCACCCCGGCGTTCGCAAACGTCGCGCTCTGGCACGTCAGCGGCCACATAGACCACTACAGGAACAACATGTTCCTGCTGAGCTCAGAGGGGGAGGAGATGGCGCTTAAGCCGATGAACTGCCCGTCCACAATGCTGGTGTTCAAGTCGCGCAAATGGAGCTACAGGGACCTGCCTGTGCGCCTGGCCGACTTCGACAAGCTCTACCGCAACGAGATAAGCGGGGCGCTGACCGGGCTGTTCAGGGTTAGGGAGATAACCCAGGACGATGCGCACCTGTTCGTTACCGACGGGCAGGTACAGGGCGAGCTCACGGCGGTCCTAAAGCTGGTCGGGGAACTTTACAGGAAGTTCAACCTGCCATTCACTGCCAAGCTTTCAACCATGCCGGACAGCCACCTCGGCGACGAGGAGCTGTGGGAGAGGGCCACTACGGCGCTGAGGAATGCGCTGGAGGCGAACCATGTCCCATACACTGTCAAGGAGAAGGAGGGCGCGTTCTACGGTCCGAAGATAGACTTCGACGTGATGGACTCCATGAAGAGGGAATGGCAGTGCGCGACCGTGCAGCTCGACTACCAGCTGCCGCAGAGGTTCGGCCTGGAGTACACCGGGGAGGACGGCAAGCCCCACACGCCAGTTGTAATACACAGGGTGATATACGGGTCGCTGGAGAGGTTCATAGGCATACTGACCGAGCACTACCAGGGCAAGTTCCCCACGTGGCTGGCTCCGGTGCAGGTCAAGGTGCTAACGATATCGGAGCAGGCCAACCAGTACGCCCAGGAAGTCTACGCAAAGCTGCGCGAGTCCAAGATAAGGGCGGAGCTGGACGTGTCGGACAAGACGCTGGACTACAAGATCAGGGAAGGGCAGGTGAAGCAGGTTCCATATATGCTTATACTGGGCGCCAAGGAGGTGGAGCAGAAGAAGGTTGCGATAAGGGGCAGGGGCAACAGGCAGAAGCTGGGCGTGGGCCTCGAGCACTTCATCAAGTCGCTGCAGAAGGAGATAGAGGAGCGCGACGAGGGCCAGAACATATTCCTGTCTGGCGCCGAGCCCAAGGAGGCGCCCGCGGCGGCAAAGCCCACGACGACAAAGGCGCGCGGCAAGAAGGCAGCTGAAAAGTAGGTGCGCGCAACTTTGGCTATGCGGATATCTGCTCGAGCAGCGACTTAAGGTCGTCCTCGGAGAGCCCTATGCCGGCCTTCCCGTTGCGCCTAGCCAGTTCCTTGTGCCCCCTGAACGCCACTATGGTGGGTATTACCTCCACGCCGAAGCTGTCCCACATCGGGTTGTCATCCTCCGCCACCTCGGCCATGGCGAACTTGACGCCGGACTTGCCGGCCCACGACTCGAATACGGACTTGAAGCGCCTGCAGAACGGGCACCAGTTCGCGTAGAACAGCACCACGACCCTCTCCCCCATGCCATCAAGGCTCTTGTCTATGTTCTTTTGGTTGAATTGCAGCATATGGCCACCTATCCGCGGATTCTCCGCCGCGCTGACATGTTTACTATAGGGCAATCAAAGCTTTTAAAGAGATGCTGCGGCGGGGCCGCAAGCGGCCCCGGCAAGAAAAAGCCCTTGGGTTAAGGGCAGTTAAGAATGAGGGAAATAGAA
The DNA here is from genome assembly GCA_021807115.1 of Microcaldota archaeon. Taxonomy (GTDB): domain Archaea; phylum Micrarchaeota; class Micrarchaeia; order Micrarchaeales; family Micrarchaeaceae; genus JAJZYD01. The sequence continues at coordinate 1,180 of JAKAPJ010000018.1, read as the reverse complement.
AAAGGAAACGGATACCTTTCTCTTGTTTTCTATTTCCCAAAATGCGTTTATTCCACCTCCACTTCGCTGGCAAGGGAGCCCTCCGCCTTCTTCACCTCTATCTGGAGCAGCCCGTTCGCGAATTTCGCCCTTGCAGTCTTCCCCTCTATCTCCTCCGGCAGCCGTATCACCCTGTAGTACCCCTCCGACGACCTCTCCTTTGTGTAGAAATCGTGCATGATCTCCTCATGCTCGTCGGAGCCGTATGCTGCCACGTTTATGCTGTTCTTCGTCACCCTCACCCTCACGTCCTTCCTGTCGGTGCCAGGCAGGTCTATCTTGACCTTGAAGGCATCGCCCCTGTCCAGTACATCCACCCGAGGTATGCGCGCGGCCCTCTCCAGCCACTGCTCGTCGAGCCTCGTGGGCGGCAGCCGCATTGGCGCATTCAAGAGCCACTCGTACTCATTGGCCGTGCCCATGAGCCTTCCCTCGCCCATGAACTGGGCAGCCGTGGCCCTCCTCTCCCTGGCTTTCTCGGTCCTCCTCTCCTGTTCCTCCATCCTCGTTGTCATGATTCCACCCCGTTATGCCATCTCAGTACCCCTTTATATAGCTTTTGCGGAAGTTTCCAATAAATAATTAGAATTTTATATTTACGACGACAGAATTGGATTAGTGGCATTGCGGTGTTTTTGCCCACCTGCCCGCAGATGCGACGGAGGAGAGGAGGCTAGCAGTCTATTGTGTCAATAATTTTTTGACATATCAAGCAATAGTTGTAAAAAAGCAACATTATTTAAACATATCGCAACATAATATACACCATGGAGAAAATCGTGATCAGAGCCGTGCAGATGCCCAACCAGAAGCGGCCTGACGAGATGATCAGATGGTTCTGCGCCGTCTTCGGATTCTCCAGTGAACAGGGAGAGAGCACCATAGAGGAGCAGATACTCGAGAAGTTCGCCGACGCCGCATACAGGGGCAACGGCCTGTCCAGCTCCGAGCTCACGTTCAAGCAGAAGATAGCAAGGAGCACCGTAATATACCACCTCAACCGGTTCATAGATGCGGGAATAATAGTGAAGAAGGGCAGGAAGTATTACCTGAGGGCAACGGACATGTCCACGGTCATGGAGGAGATCGAATACGACCTTGACCGCGAGATGAGGAAGATGATAAACGCGGCCAGGGAGTT
>JAKAPJ010000017.1 GCA_021807115.1 Microcaldota archaeon | reverse complement strand
CTATTATTCCCGCATGGGAATAATAGTGAAGAAGGGCAGGAAGTATTACCTGAGGGCAACGGACATGTCCACGGTCATGGAGGAGATCGAATACGACCTTGACCGCGAGATGAGGAAGATGATAAACGCGGCCAGGGAGTTCGACAGGATAATGAGCAGGAGGAGGATGCTGAAGGCTAAGACCGAGTGGTGATGCACATGGCAGGGGACGCGAACGCTTCTGGAGGGAACACTGACACGGGGCAAAAGGGAGGCAAGGACGGCGAGCAGAAGAAGGGGCAGCAGGCGCCCGCGGCGGCGCAACAGGAGGGTGACGCCGAGTACAGGGAGAGGCTACTGCGCCTCGCCGCCGAGTTTGACAACTACAAGAAAAGAGTGAAGAACGATGTGGAGAACGCCAAGACGGCGGGCAAGGCCGAGCTGGTGAGGGGGCTGCTGCCTGCTCTTGACGAGTTCGACCTTGCAGTGGCTATGGCGAATGGCTCAGCCGACAAGACGCTTGGAAAAGGCATAGAGATGGTCTACTCCAACATAATGGGGGAGCTGAGGAAGAGCGGCCTGAGCGAGATACCGGCATCCGGGATGTACGACCCCTACAAGCACGAGATCATACTCGCCAGGGAGGAGCGCAAGAAGCCAGGCACAATCCTCGAGGTCGTCAAGAAGGGGTACATGTTCGGCGGCATGATGATACGGCCGGCATCCGTTATCATAGCCAGGGAGGTGGGTGCAGGAGAGGCGAAGCCTGAGGGCAAGGAGGCGAAGTAAGTGGGTGGCGTTTATACAAAATGGGGATACAAATGAAAATAATCGGAATAGATCTTGGGACATCAAACTCAGCGGCCGCGGTGCTGGAGGGCGGCAGGCCGGTGCTCATACCGAGCGGTGAGGGGACGTCGATGTATGGGAAGGCCTTCCCGAGCTACGTGGCGTTCACGAAGGACGGGCAGAGGCTTGTCGGAGAGCCTGCGAGGAGGCAGGCAGTCGCTAATGCGGACGGCACGGTGACCGCATTCAAGAGGAAGATGGGCAGCGACTACCAGTACAGGATATTCGGGAAGGAGTACAAGCCGCAGGAGCTTTCTGCGATGCTGCTGCAGAAGATAAAGAAGGATGCGGAGGCCTTCCTGGGCGACGAGGTTAAGAAGGCGGTTATAACCGTTCCGGCATATTTCAACGACAACCAGAGGCAGGCTACCAAGGATGCCGGAGAGATAGCGGGGCTCGAGGTCGTAAGACTCGTGAACGAGCCTACCGCGGCGGCGCTTGCGTACGGGGTTGACAAGGCCGGCAAGGACATGAAGATAATGGTGTACGACCTCGGGGGCGGAACGCTGGACGTAACTATAATGGAGTTCGGCAAGGGGGTATTCGAGGTCAGGTCCACGAACGGCGACACGCAACTCGGGGGCACGGACATGGACAACAACATAGTTGACTTCCTAGTGTCTGAGATAAAGGAGAAGCACGGCGCGGACGTTACCAGGGACCACCAGGCAATGCAGAGGCTGAGGGAGGCGGCGGAGAAAGCGAAGATCGAGCTTTCGACGGTGCTGACGTCTGAGATAAGCCTGCCGTTCCTGTCGAAGGACAAGAAGGGCGAGCCGCTGAACTTCACCTACAAGCTCACCAGGGCAAAGCTGGAGAGCCTGACGGTGCCGATCATAGAGAGGTCGGCGAAGTCCGTTATGCAGGCGCTGAAGGACGCCAAGCTCGAGCCGCAGCAGCTTGACAAGATAATACTTGTGGGTGGGCCCACGAGGATGCCCATAGTGCAGAGGTATGTGGAGCAGCTGCTGGGCAAGAAAGTGGAGAGGGGCGTGGACCCCATGGAGTGTGTTGCGCTTGGCGCCGCTATCCAGGCGGGCGTCCTCACCGGCGAGGTGAAGGACATAGTGCTCCTTGACGTCACCCCACTGTCGCTGAGCATAGAGACGCTCGGCGGGGTGGCCACCCGGCTCATAGAGAGGAACACCACGATACCTGTCAAGAAGTCGCAGACGTTCACCACGGCGGAGGACATGCAGGACAGGGTCGAGATACACATCGTGCAGGGCGAGCGCGCGATGGCTAAGGACAACGTGGACCTGGGCAGGTTCTCCCTCACAGGGATGCCGCCGGCCAGGAGGGGCACGCCGCAGATAGACGTGACGTTCGACATAGACTCCAACGGCATACTCCATGTAACGGCCAAGGACGTGAAGACCGGCAAATCCCAGAGCATGGACATAGTTGCGCCGCACAAGATGTCCAAGAACGACATAGAGAACAAGATGGAGGACGCGAAGAAGTTCGAGGAGCAGGACAAGATACTGCGCGAGCACGTGGAGACCAAGAACACCGCGGAGTCCCTCATATACACTACGGAGCGCTCGGTGGAGGACTACAAGGAGAAGGTCCCGAAGGAGGTGGTGGACAAGGTCAACGATGCCAAGGAGAGGCTGCAGGACGCCGTGAACAAGGATGACTACGAGGGCATAAAGGGGAGGATGGACGACCTGAAGAAGGCGCTGGAGGAGATTGGCACTAGTGTCTATAGGGGAGGGGAGGGCGCAGGCGCGGCGCCTGGGGGCGACCAGTACGACGGTGACAAGAAGGGTGGCGGGGACGGGCCGCAGGATGCGGACTTCAAGGTAGAGAAATGATGGCGAAATGATTGGATATGGCGCAGGATTTCTATGATGTGCTGGGCGTAAAGAAGGACGCATCTCCGGAGGAGATAAAGGGCGCGTACAGGGAGCTCGCGCTCAAGTTCCACCCCGACCGCAACAAGAGCCCGGGGGCCGAGGAGAAGTTCAAGGAGATAAACGAGGCGTACGCAGTGCTCAGCGACCCGCAGAAGAGGGCGCAGTACGACTCGTACGGCCCAGAGCAGTTCAACCGCAGGTACAGCGAGGAGGACATCTTCAGGAACTTCGACTTTGAGAAGGTCTTCAGGGACATGGGGATGAGCACCAGCGGATTCGGGGATATGAGCATGGAGGACCTATTCGGCTTCGGTGCCGGGATGGGGGGCGGGCGCCAAAGGATGCAGGACGCGGGCAATGACATACTTGCGCGTGTCACAGTATCGCTCCACGAGGCCGCGGCGGGCGCGGAGAAGAAGATAGTTGTGAACCACATAGGCGAATGCCAGCGGTGCAAGGCCTCCGGCGCGGAACCGGGAAGCAGGATAGTGAAGTGCGATGCGTGCGGGGGGACGGGGCAGAGCAGGTCCACCAGGAGGACCCCGTTCGGCATAATGCAGACCATAAGCACATGCCAGCAGTGCGGGGGGACGGGCAAGGCGTTCGAAAGGCCATGCAGGGACTGCAGGGGGCACGGCAGGGCAACAAAACAGGACAGGATAGACATCAGGATACCGCGCGGAATAGCAAGCGGCACAAGGCTAAGGGTAAAGGGGATGGGTGACTTCGGCAGGGACAGGACCGGGGACCTGTATGTGGATGTCATGGTCGCGAACGACAGAAAGTTCACCAGGGAAGGAGACGACATCATAGTTGAGCTGCACGTTCCTTTCTACACGGCGGCGCTTGGCGGCGATGCGGCGGTGGAGACGCTCGGCGGCAGCGAGACGGTGGCCATACCTGCAGGTACTCAGACGGGCAGCATCATATCGCTCAGGGGCAAGGGCATGCCAAGGGCAAACGGCAGCGGATATGGCAACGAGCAGATAAGGGTTTTTGTCGATATACCAAAGAGCCTCAGCGGCGCGCAGAGGGAGCTGCTGGAGAAGTTCAGGAGCACGGAGGGCGGCGGCAAGGGGAGATTCTTCGGTGCACTCCTATGACGGATGGCGCCGGGAGCATAAGGACGATTGTCCTGGACCTGAACGGCGTGTACTTCAACATAGGCGTGGACGTGGCAAAGCCCGTGCTGTGCAGGATGACGGGCTGCACCATGGATGAGTGGAATTCCGCGCTGTCGGCGGCGGGCGCGCAGGACTACATGGGCGGCAGGATTACCGCAGCGGAGTTCTGGAGGGGCATGTCTGCCGCGCTGCACTTCGATATGCGCATGGCGCGCAGGCTGCAGATTGCCGTAAATGACGCATACCGCCCGACCGCAGGAATGCCGGAGCTCGCGATTAGGCTGGGGAAGGATTACAGGATGGTGGCATTTTCAGGCATAGCGAGGGAGCTGTTCCTGCACCTTGACCTCACATACAGGCTGCACGGCGTGTTTGACGACTTCCTGCTCTCGTACAGGGCGCGGTGCAGCAAGGACAGCAGTTCCTTTTACAGGATGCTGCTGGGGAAAATAAAGTGCAGGCCGCAGGAGTGCGTCTATGTTGACGACAAGGCAGAGAACCTGGGCATGGCCGGGCCGCTTGGCATAAGGACAGCGCTGTTCAGGAGCGTGCCGGAGCTCCGGAGGCAGCTGGCCGCGGGGGGCGTGAGGCTGTAGCGGACCCTCGCATGGTAGGGCGCTCACTTCAGCCTTATGGAATCGAGGTTGTACGGCGCCCTTGACTCCGCGTGGGTTATCCTGCCCAGCGTCCTTGCAAGGTCCTCGCACTTGGACTCCTCGCCGTGCATAGTGTATATGTTCTTGGGCCTTGGCCTCAGCGTCTCCACGAAGCTTATGAGCTGGCGCCTGTCGCTGTGCCCGGAGAAGCCCTCCACGGTCTTTACGCCCATCTTTACCTTTATCGGGGCCAGGTGCCCGTCTGAGTCGGGCAGGGCGACTTCGCTCATTCCGTTCTGCAGCCGCCTTCCTAGCGAGTTCACGCTGTTGTATCCCACGAATATCAGCTGGTTGCGCTCGTCGTCTGCCAGCCGCTTGAAGTACTCGACGCTAGCGCCGCCGTTCATCATGCCTCCGCTGGCCAGTATTATGGCCGGACCCTTCTCAAATATGGATTCCCTCTCGCCCTTCACGACCTCGAATATCTCGCTCTCGAACGGCGAGCGGTTGCTCAGTATCCTGTTGCGCACGTTCTCCTTGAGATATTCTGGGTATGCGGTGTGGATCGCACTGGCCTCCAGTATCATGCCGTCAAGGTATACAGGTACGTTAAGGTCCTTGTTCTCCCCGCCCAGGAAGCTCTCAAGCACCAGCATTATCTCCTGGCTCCTGCCAAGGGCGAACAGCGGGACTAGGACCTTGCCGTTGTTCTGTATCGTCCTCTTTATCGTCTCCATGAAGTCTATCTCGGAGTTGCGCCGGTTCGGGGTTATGTCGTTAGGTCCTCCGTAGGTGCTCTCGCAGAAGAGCGCGTCTATGCGCGGATAGCGGACCACCGCGGGGTCGAACAGCCGGGTGAACCCGTACTTCAGGTCGCCGCTGTGGACTATGTTGTACATCCCTTCGCCGGCGTGCAGGTGCACCGCTGCGCTCCCGAGCACGTGGCCCGCGTTGTGGTACGTAAGCTTCAGCTCGTCTGTTATGTTGGTGACCTCGCTGTACTCCCTGGTTATGGTGTGGGTGAGCATCTTCCTTATGTCCTTCTCGTCGTACAGGGGCGTGCCTCCGCTCCTCTGGACAAGCTTGACGTAGTCGTTGAGCAGCAGCGCCGCGAGATCCCTTGTTGGGGGGGTGCAGTAGACCGGCCCGTTGTAGCCGAACTTGAAAAGGTACGGCACAAAAGCCATGTGGTCCATGTGCGCGTGGGTGAGTATGACGGCATCGAGTTCGTTTATAGTGAAGTTGGCGCTGTCGAGGTACGGGAATGCCTTGTTCTCCTCCGAATCGGTGTTCGCGTTAGAGCCCTTCACCGCGGGCTCGGGGCTCAGGCCGCAGTCGATCATCACCTTTGAGCTTGGTGTCTCCAGCAACAGGCTGCTTCGGCCCACCTCCCTGAATCCGCCAAGCGCGGTGGCCTTGAGCCACTCGCTTTTCATTATGACCTTGTTTATGTTCTTGCCCACCCCGAGCAGGAACTTCTTGCGGAACTCGCTCTCGTTGAACGTCAGCTGGCGCAGCCCGGTTATGGTGTCGCTGTGCATCGTGGGGATCCTCAGCGCCTTGGGCGTCCAGTTGGTCTGCATTGCTATGGCCTTGAGAGTCGTGCCGCCCTTCCCTATCACCAGGCCGGGCTTCATTGCCTCGATGTACACCTCGCAGAACTCGGGCACGAAACGTATGTTCGCCGCACCCGCCTCCGTGGGCACGAGCTGCTTTATAACCTCCAGCGCCTTCTCCGGCGGCATCAGCGACGCGCTGTCGCTCCGGATTATCAGCTTCTTCTTTATGGACGCGGCTATGTTCCTTACCACTGAGTCGTTCTCATATACGTGCCGCGGGTTCTTGAGGTACACGACGATGTCCGGGCCCTCAAACTCGGCCTTCATGAAGCCTACCTCGGATGGCAGCATCTCCGCTATCTTCTTGAAAAGCTCCTCGGATCGCTGCTTGGCCTGTTGGTCCTTGTTGCTGGTGTTCTTCTCCTCCAAAAAATCACTTGGTCGCAGTATTAGCTTGATTCGTCATCCCATATGCTGGCGCAGGTTTGCTTTGCAGTCCCATGTCCTTGTGTCCACCCGATGCGGCACGAGCCGCTCCGCGCTTATGCCTTTGCCGTGCCGCTGCGCGGAATCTTACTAAAACCCAACCCGCTAATTGCGGATCACTTCTGCGTCAGCAGCTTCTCGAGATCCTTGCTGCTGTACTCGGTGTAGCCCGACTTCGTTATCGCGGCTATTATCATGCTGTCGCCCGTAGCGGCATCGCGCCGCATTGCGATTGAAAGCGCCCTTGCAACGCCCTTCACCGCCTCCTTTGTGGTTATGCCCTTCCTGTACATGTCCTCGAGGTACCCAAGCGCGGTCAAAGAGCCGCTGCCCACCGAGGTGAACTTTGACTCCTCGGACATGCCGCCTATCGCATCCAGGCTGAAAAGCTGCGGCTCGTCGCCGTCCATTCCCGCCACTATTAGCCCAACGTAGTACGGCATCATCTTGTTCTCCTGCAGTATGATGGAAAGCAGCGATGTTGCGGACTTCGGCGACAGAGGCTTCTCCTCATTCATCTTGTAAAGCTCGTTCTGCGCCTTGAGTATGCGGATAATCTCCTGGGCGTCACCGACCGCACCTGCTATTGTGAGCGCGAGGTTCTCGTCTATCCTCCAGACCTTCCTCGCCTCGGGGCTGGCTATGAATGTGTCCATTGTGGCTCTTGTGTCGCCGCCCACCACGACGCCGTCCGCGCACACGATGCCTATCGTGGTAGTGCCCTTCATGAACTTCTTGTAGTCAAACGCATTAGCGGTTGGTTCTTCCATACATACACCTAGTATTCTCCGCACTCAATAAGCAAACTATTATTACCCCGGCACCGAAATACTGGAAACTGCCGCCTTAACCCGCCCACATCTCTGCCTTTCTGGATAGCAATTACCGGCTTGGACTGCCGAACAAAATGGAAGATTTCAGTCGCTGCTGCGTAATTGGAATTGATACTATTAATGAAAGAAACCTATATAAGGCTTTTCATTTTTCATACGCCAGGGGGTACGGCATTCAGCCGTACTCCACCAAGCTGCCGTTGCCTATGAAGCTGCGCGGGCTGCCCTCCACCTCCGCGTACGCGAAGGTGCGGTACACCTTTGTCACCTTCACATTGTACTGGTTGCCTATCCTAGTCCGCGAATTCTTTATGAAGACTACGAAGTCTCCAACACGGGCTATGCCCTCGTCCCTTGCGCCCTTCGCATCTACCCTTACGTGATGCACGGACCCTTGTTCTACTACGTCTGAGGTTTGTCGTGTCGCCATATTCTCTACCCTTAACCCATTTTTACATAGGGATAGATACCTTTTTAAACTTGACGTCGTATGCCGACGTTTGATGTTTGGACCGGAGGAGGGCAGTACTGGCGCCTGCGGGGTGCCGTGGCTGCTTGCCTATTATTCAGGATATATGCCAGGTTTTGTGGCCCAGGGACCGGCCGCATGCAGGCGGCCATTGCTGCGATTAAAAATGAAGATATGTTCCTGCGCGGCAGCGCACCCTAGCCGTTGGACCGCCGCTGGCGGTCGCGTACCGGCCTCATGAACATGTAGAGCAGCGCTGCTACTATGATGCCTATGCCCACAAGGATTGCGAACGATGATGGCTTGTGCGCCTCTACCCGCGCCTGCGCGGCCTGGGCGCTTTGCCTAGCCTGCACGAGCAGTGCCGCTGCCTCGGTCTCGTTCGTCTTTGAAGCATTTATGGCCTTGCCGAGATCTGAATATGCCGTTGTGAGGTTGGGGTAGTACACCAGGTAGGAGCTCTCGTTGACCTGCTCTATGTACGCTGTGGTGCTGTTTATGCTGGCATTCATGCTTGCGCTCTGCGAGTGTGCGTAAGAAGCCAAAAAAAGAAAGAGCAGCAGCGCCGTACCTGCTGCGACATGGCCATTGCGCATTCGAGGACCTCGGTTACAGGTTTACGTCTATGTTGAGCTGCTCCTTTAGCTCCCTGTACCTGTTCCTTATGGTCACTTCGGTTACGCCCGCGACATCCGCCACCTCCTTTTGCGTCCTGCGCTCGCCGGCGAGCGCGCCAGCTATGTACACCGCCGCCGCACTGACACCGGTCGGGCTCCTTCCCGACACAAGGCCCTTCTTCATAGCCTCCCTCAGCAGCTCCACGGCCTTTTCCTGCGCCTCGCCGCTTAGCTTTAGGGCGTTTATGTAACGGGGCACGTAGCTTATCGGGTCGGTGAGCGGTATCTTGAGCCCCAGCTCATGGGATATCACGCGGTACGCCCTACCTATCTCCTTCTTCGGGAAGCCCGATATGTTTGATATCTCGTCCAGTGTCCTTGGCATGCCCGCGGCCCTGCATGCCGCGTATATTACCGCCTGCACTACCGTCTCTATGGGCCTGCCCCTGATGAGGTTGTTCTGAACGCACTTGCGGTACAGAAGCGCCGCGCTCTCCCTGATGTTGTCTGGGAGCCCGAGGTAGCTTGCGACCCTGTTGAGCTCCGGCAGCGCTATCAGGTAGTTCCTCTCGCTGGAGCTGGCTATGCTGGCCCTCTTGTGCCACTTCCTCATGCGGTAGAGCTGCGCCTGCCTCTTTGAGGGTATCCTGACCCCCCTGATGTCCTTGTTGTACAGGTCTATCTCTGTCACAAGGCCCCTGTTGGGCTTGGTGAACTTTATCGGTGCGCCGGTCCTGGCCCTCGAGTTCCTTTGGTCGGCATCGAATGCCCTCCACTCTGGTCCGGAGTCGGTTATGTTCTCCTCTATCACCAGCCCGCAGCTGTTGCAAACCAGCTCGCCGCGCTCGTTGTCGAAAACCAGGTCTGTGCTGTTGCAGCTGGGGCAGTTGCTTACACGGTCCTGCGTCCTCTGCACTGGCGAGGGCATTTGCGTCTGTGATATCTCCGCGCCCGTGGACTGCTCGGGAAATTCAGCGGGCATGCCGACCATGGCGCCCCTCGGCCGCCCCCTCCTCTTCTTGAAGGGGGACTCTATGTTCAGCTTGTTGTCCTTTACCACAATCTTACGTATAGGGGTCTCGGAAACGGTACGCTCCTTGCTCAGTACCATCGCTTTCTTCTTAATTTTTTTAGTCTTGCTTGGTTTTGCCATCTAATTCACCGATTTGGCCAACATAAGAGCACACCGGCACAAAGCGTGCCAGGACGAGATAAACTTTTAAATGCTTCTAAAATTAGCCGATAATTTAGTGTATAAATAGATATTTAAATGTTTCTATAGGTTAACCTCTAGGGACTGCGATAGTTATTTAAATGCAGCGTCAGCCCGCGGCCCGGCGGGCCGCAAATGCCGCGAAATGGGGGGATGGTGAATATTTTTTAATTTATACAGACAATAAGGAGTGCCGGGGACACTGCTAATTGTGCGGACCAGCAGTTTCAGGCCAATGCAAGAGGGACGCAATGCGTGCCGCCGGTTGGAATAATGAGGACGAAGCGGACTGGATACCTGATGCTTGCACTGGCCGTGTTCCTTTCGGCAGTAATGCCGATAGCGTATAAATCGGGGGACTCAGTGAACCCGGTATCATTCTCCTTCTACATATCAATGGTGGGCCTGCTGGGGTCCGGGGCCATAATGCTCGCCAAGGGCACTTATGGGGAGATAGTAGACTATTTCACGGACAGGGAACACATGGTTATAATGCTGGTGGTGAGCGTGCTGTTCGCCCTGCAGATACTGATTTTCAGCTACACTACGCACTACATAAGCGCGTCGCTGCTGGCGGTGATATACCGATCGTGGCCGCTCATACTTGTGCTGATAGCCCCGGCGCTGCTCAAGGAGAAGGTAAGCAAGTGGGGCGTGGCCGCGGTGGCGGTGGGGCTGCTTGGGACTGCGGTGACGCTGGTGGGCGGCACGACCATATCGATCTCCGCGATCGCGGTGCCGTTTGTGGGCATGGTCTTCCTGGCCGCGGTGTTCGATGCACTGGAGACCGGCATGCAGAAGCGCTACCACTACGAACTCACCAGCTCGCTGTTCATCTACAACCTTGTGGCGTTCTTCATATTCCTTGCGCTCGCGCTGTACTACGGCACCCTGGGAGGCGGAAGCCTGGGCCTTGCCGACCTGGGGTCGGTAGTTTTCCTCGGGCTGTTCCAGAACGTCTTCCTCACCTTCATATTCATAATGGCGTTCAGGAGCACGAAGACGTCCGTTGCAAGCAGCGCGTTCATGCTCACCCCCTTCGTGACCATGGTGCTGGACTACTTCCTGCTTGGCGAACCCATAATACCGGCGTACGTAGTCATAGCGCTTTCCGTGGTGCTGGGCCTTGTCATAGAGCGCCGGTCCCCGAAAGGCAGCACGTACATCTACTACACCGCAGATGACGACGACGAGACACCCATGCCCGCAATCTACGATGTGACATCCGCGTTCCTCGGGACCAAGAGCGAGAGCGTGTATGACGCGATGAGGGGGAGGGGCAGGGTGCTTGCCTTCTACAAGAGGATGGGGAAGGTGTCCCCGAACCTGCCGCAGTACCTAAGGCTCATCGACTCGGTGAACCCCCGAAGCGAGGAGTGCCAGCTCTACACCAACGCGCGCAGGAACCCGAACATACACCAGGACCAGCTCGACAGCGTCAGGGGCATAACAAAGCACGACAAGTACGACCTGCTGGTCATAGGTGTCGGGGACCCGTGGATAGTGGAGAAAAAGTTCGCGGAGCTGCACACGGGGTTCTGGAAGGAGATAGACTACGAGAACCGCTTCCTGCCCGTCAGGATATCGGACTCGACTGCTGTACACAGGCACATTTTCAGGAAAAAGGCGCAATAGCGTTGGCCGCGCGGCGGCGGAATCCGAACATTATAAATATGCGCGGCGCATAATATAGATTAATGTTATGACATTAAAGTACGTGATTGAATGGCAGATCCGCAGAAGCGCAAATACACTACGATAACCATACCTACCCCGCTGTTTAACAAGCTTAAAAGGAAGATAGAGCCTACAGGGTTCTCCTCGGTCTCGGACTACGCGACGTACATACTGCGTGAAACTGTTGCGGAGATGGAGCTGGAGTCTGGCCCTGGAGGCAAGGAGGGGAGGGGAAGGGGCGCGGATTCCGTAATCAGGAAGCTGAACGCATTGGGCTATGCCTGATGCCTTGGATGCTTGAGTGGTGCAATGGCGAATAACTCGGAGGTCGTGAAGGCCGCGGAAAGGCTGTGGGGGGGGCAGAGCGAGGAGAACTGGAGGGCTATGACAAAGGCTATAAGCGCAAGCGACCTGAAGTACTACAGGATCGTATTCGAGAGGGACAGGCTAGATAGGCTGGAGGACCTGAGGAGGTCCTATGCGGAGCTATACGACGCGAAGGAGAGGGCGGTTGCAAGGGTGCCCATCTTCAAGTCGAGAGGAGGCAAGATAGAGGGGGCCACGATAAACCTTGTGGGCCTCAGCGTCCTGAACGCTAAGGCGTGATCGCATGATAGAGCACGACTTGAAGGCGCTTGAGGAGAAGAGCGTATACATACTGCGCGAGGCTAAGATAAAGTTCGGCAACATCGCGGCGCTGTGGAGCATGGGGAAGGACTCCACGACCATGCTCGCGCTTGCAAGGAAGGCATTCCCGGACGGAGTGCCCTTCCCGGTCATACACATAGACAACGGGATAGACTTCCCGGAGACGTACAAGTTCAGGGAGGACCTCGCAAGGAAATGGGGGCTGGACCTCATAGTGGCACGTAGCGCGATAAAGCCGGAGATGTCCGGGTTCAGCTGCTGCGGCGCGAACAAGACCGTTGCGCTCAAGAGGCTCATGAAGGAACGCGGATTCAAGGCGCTCATAGTATCGATAAGGAGGGACGAGCACGGGATCCGCGCAAAGGAGAGGTACTACAGTCTGAGGGACAAGGAGTTCAGGTGGGACTACAAGAACCAGCCCGCAGAGCTGTGGAACGACTACACTTCAAAACTCGGCGCCACGGACCACCTTAGGGTGCACCCGCTCTTGGACTGGAACGAGATAGACATATGGAACTACATAAAGAGGAACAAGGTGCCGATGAACCCGCTGTACTTCTCGCACAACGGCTGGAGGTACCGCAGCCTGGGCTGCACGCACTGCACCGTGCCGCTCAAGTCCGGCGCCAGGAGCGTTGACGGCATAATAAGGGAGCTGAGCACAACGGAGACCGAGGAGAGGTCGGGAAGGTCCCAGGACAAGGAGAAGGAGTACGTGATGCAGAAGCTCAGGGCCCTGGGCTACATGTGATTTGGGGTGTTGGCGTGAAAGTCCAGGTTGTTACCCTCCTAGGCCACAAGGACCACGGGAAATCCACCCTTATAGGCAGCATGATGATAAGGACAGGGGCCGTCACCAAGGAGAGGATCAGGGAGGCGCAGAAGATAAGCAGCAACCTCGGCAGGCAGTTCGAGCCTGGCTACATACTGGACAGCTTCGCCGAGGAGCGCGAGGGGGAGATGACGATAGACACGACCAGGGGCAACCTCGTATGGAAGAGGAAGGCCTTCGAGCTCATAGACGTGCCGGGGCACGAGGAGCTCATTAAGAACATGATAAGCGGCGCCTCGTACGCCAACATAGCGCTGCTTGTTGTCTCTGCAAAGGAGGAGGAGGGGATAGAGCCCATGACCAAGCGCCACCTGTTCATAGCAAGGATGCTGGGCATCGACAAGGTCGTGGTCGCGGTCAACAAGATAGACCTGAACGGCTACGACAAGGCAAGGTTCAACAACATTAAGATAGAGCTCAGCACCTTCATAAAGCGCATAGGGTTCGACGTGGGCTCGTTCGAGTTCGTCCCGATCTCCGCGTACAACGGCGACAACCTTACCGCGAGGAGCAAGAAGACGTGGTGGTACACCGGCAGCCCGCTCATGGACGTTATATACAGGATGTCCAGGGAGGGGGATGCGAGGCGGGGCGGCGCGCTGAGGCTCATGGTGCAGGGGACGGTGGACGGCAAGGGCAGGCTAGTTGCAGGTCGCGTATTGAGCGGGACTGTGCGGAGGGGGAGCAGCGTTGTGATGGTGCCGGGCGGGAAGGGCTCTGCGTACCGCGTAAGGGAGATACTGTCCAATGGCAGGGCAGTCGCAAGCGCCGGGACCGGCGCATCTGTCGCGCTCAGGCTGGCGGGGGCGCCTAATGGCGAGCTGAGGGGGCGCGTCATATCAGAGGCGAAAAACCCGCCGAAGGCGGAGAGGCGGATAAGGGCGCTGGTGTTCGTTACGGACAAGCTAGGCGGCAGGCTCAACGTCGGCATAAACGGGCTGAACGTGAGGTGCAAATCCATGAAGATACTGGGCAACATAGACACCACCACAGGCAAGGCGTACAGCAGCAGGAAGGCCGACGCGCTCAATGCGGTTGAGGCGAGCCTGCAGCTAGACCAGAGGGTGGCAATCGAGAGCTACGCGAGGCTAAAGGAGATGGGCAGGTTCGTTTTGTATTCGCAGGACAAGTTCGCAGGTATAGGGATAGTCGAGTGATGGCGCGCATCACCTGGCGCGGTACCTCGAGTTGCGCAGCGTCTTCCCTGGCGGCCTTTTGCCGAAGTACTGCAGTATCGTGGGCGCGACGTTGAGGACGCTGAAGTCCTCGCACGCTATGCCGACGTCCCTGGGGTAGACCCCGAATATGCCGTGCCTTATGTGGTCGCCGCTCTTGGGCGCTTCAGGGGGCATGAACAGGCTGGAGGGGGAGAGGTTGAATATGTCAACGGTGTAGCCGCGCTTGGCCTGCGCGAATATGTCCGGCGCTATGAACTTCCTTGTGCCGTGGTAGTAGGGGTCCGCGTCGAACACGTCAACGAAGACCGGGTCGCCCTCCCTGCTCTTCACGCCCTTCAGCGCCCGTATAATCTCAAGTTTCAGCTTGACCCGCTCCTTCCGGGCTACTGCCCCCTTGGAGAACCTGCCGTCGTTTATCCATATTGTCGCGACCGGGTCGTACGATACGGCCCCGAACGCCTTGGTGCCGCGCATGTCGTAGTCCAGCAGGTGCACGCGGGCGAACCGCTCCGCCTTGGGCTTGGATGCAAGGCCCTTCTGCGCCGCGGCGGCCTCCTTACCCAGGGTTATGTATCCCTCCTGCATGAGGAACTGGTTGAGCAGGAACTTGCTGCGTATCGGCTGCGCGCCGTGGTCCGAGGCCAGCATCACGGCCCCCTGCTCCGCCTTCGCCCTGCGCCTGACATAGTCCACCAGCCTGAACGCCTCCCTGTATATAGGCACAAGACGTTTCCTGTAGTCCCCCATACCCAGGACGAAGTGCTGCAGCCTGTCGGTCTCGGTGAAGCACACGAACACGAAGTCGTAGCCCTGGGACTCCATCATCTCAATGGACAGGTCGACCCTCTTCCTTACCGTGCCCTCCAGGATTTTCGCGGCGGCGGCTATGCCCAGCCTGCCCTCCTTAATCTCGTGCTCCACGTCAGGCTCGCCGCTGAAGCCGTGCTTGCGCATCATCCTTTCAACCCCGGAGCCGCTGGGCTTGGACTCGAGCGGGAAGCCGGTTATCATGTCGATGTTCTTGGACTTCGGCATGTCGGTGTCTGTCGCGGGGGTCACCACAAGGCATTTCAGCCCCGACTCGGCAAGAGCCTCCCAGAACGGAGGGTACTTGTACGGGTCGTAGAACACCACATCCGGGGAGTAGTCGCGCTTTATCGCGAAGAAGTCCGGTACTCCGTGGTCTGGGGGCGCAAGGCCCGTGTATATCGACGGCCATGCGGGACCGGTTATCGGAGGGAGGGTGGACTCCATCTCCACGACCTTGCCTTCAGAGAGGAAGTCGGCGATTGCTCCGCAGCCCTTGGTGCCCTTGAGCTCCTCGAGCAGCCAGAGGGGCACCGAGTCAAGCCCTATGAGGTAAAGTTTCTTTGCGGACTTCAATTTTTCACCGATGTATCGTTCATATGACATGCCAGAAGTGCTGCACTGTCACCGAGTTGGTGGAGACCACCGAGGCCTGCAGCTGCGTCTCGTTTGATGGGGGATCCACAATTATGCCGGACAGCCCGCCGGGCAGGTAGTACGCCCTTGTCCGGAACCACGTCACATGGACGGTGGAGAAGTTCCCTGGCGAGCCGAGCAGTGTGATGCCTGGATAGTCGGTGAGCGGCCCGCCTATGCGAGGGCGCGTCGCTTCTATTGTGGTGCGGAAGTAGTTGTTGTACCCCTGCGCGGAAGTCGAGTTGACCGCCACGCCCATGACCTGCGGCGAGCTGGTGGGCAGCGGCGGCACGACGAGCTGCGGCGCAGCGGAGTAGAGGGTGTCACCGTACGTGGAGTTGAAGTCCTCGAGGAGCATGCTCTCCGTCGCGGTGCCTGTGCCGTTGAACGGCGAGAACATTGTGGCAAGCTGCAGCGCCCCGCCGCCTATGTTGAAATTGAACGAGGGGCTGTCGGTCTGTAGGTCGCTGAACGATGAGCCGAATCCCCCGTCCTTCGTGGCGTAGCCGTACGTGTCCGCTGCCAGCGGCCCGGTCTGCGGGCTGCGCAGGGTGAAGACGAAGTTGGGCAGCGGCGTCACGTTGAGCGCCAGGCCGTTATCCACGGAGTAGAGAGTGGAGCGGTTGACGGGCGCAAACGGGCCAGAGGGGGACTGCGACTTGTACTCTCCGGATGCGTTGAGGATGAAGAACGGAGGCAGGCAGCCGGCAGTGGCGTTGAAGAGTATACAGTACTCGAAGGTGCTGTTGAAGCCGGGGAACGGGCCGGTGAAGTTGTCGTTCCATGCATTGCTGAGGGAGTTGCCCGCAAAGTTGTCGTAGAAATTGAATACTCCAGCACCGTTGTCGTACTCCCCGTACCGTGGCGACAGCTGCGGCGCCTCGCCCGTGGGGCCGGATGCTGACATGACATCGTTGCCCACTATGTCCAGGTACGCAGTGTAGCTGCCTCCGGCTGGTATGCTCGCAGGCAGCCGGACCCACACCGTAGTGTTGGTGGATGAGTTTGTGGCATTTGACTCCACCCATGCGGGCAGGGCTGTGCCTGCGCCTAGGGGTGCGCTTGTGAACTCCACATTGGACCAGTTGCGCCATATGCCTGTGTAGGCGGCGCTGTCTATGGACAGCCCCACCTGGAATGCCTGCTGCGTCGGCTGGCCGCCGAGGTTGCCAATGGGCATCGCCGCCGCCTCGAGCGCCCCGTATGCGCGGGGCACCGGCGCCGTCACCTGCACTGTGGCTATCCCGTCCACATTGGCGCTCATCGTGCCCACTTTGGAGTATGATGTGGCGTTTACAAGCGATATTGTCCCGTTCGCCTTGTTTGATATATAGAGCAGCGAGCCATCGGGGGATAGTGCGACAGAACCCGGGCTGTCCCCAAGCCCCTTCATGGTGTTCACCACGGTGTCGGACGCCAGGTCCACCGCCTTGACCTTCAGAGGCTTGCCTGAGGCATGGCACGCCACGTACGCGTATTCCCCTGTGGGGGACACCGCTATCATGTGCGGCTTGCAATCGTTCAGGGGCAGCGTGTTGGCGATTGCCATGGTGGAGGCGTTAAGCGTGAGTAGTGCGTTGGGTGAGGTGGCGCCCACGTATATGCTCCCCCCTGACGGAGACAGCGCGATGCTGAGCGCCTTGGACGGGAGCATCACGTTCGATGTCACAGTGTAAGACGAGGTATCCAGTGTCTCCAGCTGCCCCTTTTTCACAGCCAGGTATATCGTGCCGCCGCCCGGCGCCATGGCCATGCCCATTATATCCATCTTGCTGCCGAGGTTGAGGACGTTGGCCACCGAGAGGTTGGAGGTATTGACGGTTATGACGTTGCCGCCATGGGTGGAGACGTAGAGGTACGGGCCCTCGGGGCCGAGCAGCGCGCCGTCGGAGTCGTTGGCCGCGTGGTGGTGCCTGGGGTCTATAACGTTTTCCACCGCGTACGACATGGTGTTCACCACATATATCATGCCCTTCCCGTTCGCCGTCGCTATGTACGCGGTCCCGTCCTGCGACAGCGCAAGCGCAGCGCCCACCGCGTTGGCGCCTATGCCGACCTCAGCCACCTGAGCGCCGCTTGTTGCGTTGAGTACGAGCAGCAGAGGGGAGGAGGCGCTGTGCGACGCGGCGAAGACCAGGCCTGGCGAAGGCAGGGGCAGCACGCGTATGAAGTCGGGAGGGGAGTTGGAGGTGAACGGCACAGTTGTGCCTCCGTCCGTCGCCGACACGTAGTACGAGTAGTTGCCCAGCTGCGGCACCACGTTGAATGAGTAGGCGCCGGCAGGCGCGCCGCTGAGACGCTCCAGCACCGTGCCGTTGCCGGCCACAACGCTCACGTTGAACGGCCCGGTGCCTCCCACAACGTTGAACGAATAGCGCTCCTGCCGCCCCTGCAGAGATGGGAGGGATGCGGGCAGCGGGGTTGACGGCGCAGCCGCGGGGTTGACGGTAGGGACAACAGCAGGGGTGTTGAACTGGAAGGGCACGAGAGTGCCAAGGTCTGTAGCCCTTATTATGTAAGGCACTGACCCAATCCCGGGCGTGAAGCTGAACGTCACGCTGCGCTGCGGCGTGTTGGCTACAGTACTTATAACCGTGCCGTTGCCGTACTCCAAGCTCACGTTGAACGGTCCCACGCCATTGTATATGGTTGTGGATAGGATATCGCGCTGACCGTAGTCAAGCACGGTGTTGGACTGGCTGATTGTCGCGGAGAGTGGAATTCCAACAACAACGTTTATCGGGAATGAGTTGGACGTGAAGTTGTTCACGTCAGTTGCCTGTAGTATGAATGAGTAAAGCCCGGGTGTCACAGTGTGGTTGGCGACGACAACGCACGATATGGACGCAGGGTTTGCGCAGAACTCATCGCCGCCGGCCTCGGTGTAGTTGGGGGCGTCTGGCATGAACGTGGCAAACCACCTGTAGGAGTATGGTGCCATACCGCCCGTTATGTTGAGCCCTGACAGCGTCAGGTTCTGCCCCAAAGCTATAGCGAAGTTCTGCGGCGTGGATACGGCCATGGCAAAGTTTCCTATGAAAGTCGTGCCCAAGGCGAATGACGGCATGACACCGTTTGGCGGCCTAAGCCTCTGGCGTATCCAATCGAACGATATCTCCCCGCTGCTGCCCTGGTTGGTGCTTTCAGATGTAAGGTAGATGGGCTGTGGAGTGGCGCCAGACGTGTCGTCAAGATGCGGGCCCCCGTAGCCGTAGCCGCTGGAGAAGCTCACTGCGGAAGTGTTGCCCCAGTAGATGGATGCTCCGGGACCATCCAGGAATATGGGGTTGTTGTATATGTTTCCGCATGTGGAGCAGTATGCAAGCGTCTGTGTGCACGATCCGAGGAAATCGCCGTTGGACCCGTAGATGAAGTAGTAGCATCTCCCAGCTCCTGCCACGCCCCCGTAGCCTGCTGTCGCGTCAGTAGGCGCGCTGGTTATGCTTGGCGGGATGTCAAGTATGTAGTTGGCATTGAGGCCGAACGTGTGCGCCACGGTGGATGCGGTGGCGGAAGGGCAGGCGAGCCCACCGCACTGGCTCAGGCCATTCACCCCTGACTGCAGTGTGAGACCGTTGTCCACATACGCCGAGGTAAGGTTGGTGCTCTGTGTGAGGTTCCAGCCCGGCGCAGATGTGCCGGCGAAATTCTGGTAGTAGTTGAATATGTAGCCGCCGTTGTCATACTGCCCGTAGTGGCTCCCGATACCTGGGGCGGCGCCGATTGCGCCGGTGTCCACCACTGTGCCCAGCGGCTCGAACTTTAGGTCTATGGTTATCGTGCCGTTCGGCGGCACGGGATGCGACAGCTTAATCCAGTACGTGATTATGCCAGGAGCGAGCGGGTTGTCGGCGCCCTCCTCCCATGAGGGCAGCACGCTGCCGTTATACCAGAAGAATGAGTTTAGCCCGCTGGAGTATGCCGCGTACTTCGACATGTTAACGTCTATGAGCTGCTGGAACCCTGCGGGCGTGGGCGCATCCTGGGAATTATGGACGGTTATCGGCACCGTGACTATGGCGTTGGCCTCCACGTACGCAGTGGCGGCCGCTGAGACGATGTTGTTGCCCGGATAAGTGTGCAGATCCGTGACATCCACTACGAATGTGTAGCGCGACGACAGCGGCCCTGTACCGTACGAGGGGCCGGTGGCGTTGGGTATCAGCGAGTAGTTGCCGAAGATGGAGTTGGTGCTGTACCACTGGTATGAATAGTTGCCAGTGCCACCTACAACTACTACATTCAGCGCGGCAGCGAGCCCAGGACCTATCGTAGGGAACTGCGGCGATATCGCCACATTCAACCGCGGGTAGACAGTCACGCTGGCAGGCGAGGAATACGTCCTGTTGGTGATCGTGGCGTTGGTAGAGTTGAGGTACGCCACGGAGACGCTGTATGTAGTATTATAGTAAGGCGTGATCTGCGTGAAGTTCACCGCAGTGGCGTTAGCCGGGGTTGTTATGCCCTGCACCAGTGTGCCGGCTGTGCCGTTCCACAGCTGCCATAGCACCCTGTTGATGCCGTTGAGGGAACCATCCGCTGCCCTGAATGACAGCCCCTGGCCCTGGTCCACTGAGGCGGAGGATGGAGATATTGCCGGGGATGGAGGGGCGTAGGGGATGGTGGTTGTGGTGGTGGAGGTGGTGGAGGTTGTTGTTGAAGGCAGGACCGTAAATACGCTATAATTGTACGCCTGCGAATTAGGCGTAAATCCCGTATCGTTTACAACTGCTACGAGCGTCAGGTTCCCGGGGCTGGCAACTTTGTAGCTTATGCTGTCGTTGCTTGATGTGCTGGAGATATAATTTGCTTCGACAAAGCTGCTGCTCCCCTGGTACCAGGCGTATGAAAGATTGGTGGGGCTGGATTCGCCGCTGGATGGGGCCTTGAACGTGACTGTGCTGTTGGCGTATATGGGGCTTGGGGACTCCTGGCTTAGCGCCTGCACCGATAGGCCGTGCCGCGTCACCCCGAAGCTCGACCCGCCCTTAAGGAGCACGTCCGAGGTTGCGTTGTACGTTTCAGTGACAGGATTGAACATCAGTATTGCCTCCCTGTTGAAGGCGCTTATAGGGCCGGAAACGCCGCTTATGACTGCGGAGTCGGTTCCGTTCTTGGCCTCCGTGAAGTCCTGGCCGTACAATGCCGAGGTAAAATTAGCGAAGGGCAGCAAGGTGGTAGCGTTTGGGTCTTCATCAATCCATTCTGCGGAAAGCATACTGGAGTTATAATCACATGTTGCAAATGCGACCCAATTTTTGCTCTCGTCTTCCATGAAAAGCCCCCATTGCTGTTCTATTGGGCTAATATTTTTTATTAGATTTATTTTAGCATCTATTACATCTCCAAAGTTTACTGGTGCAAATGTTCCGTTACTGCTTATAATAGGCATCTCAGAACTGTTAACATTATGGCGAAGTTCAAAATATGCAAAATACTGAGGAAGTGTTAAACCGTCACAAACAGGACCGAGTATAAAGCTGCACGCGGCTGCACTATCTGATTCAGTTCCTACTTGTATCAGTGTAGTCTTGTCCGTTAATGGCGTAACACTAGATCCGCCTATCCCGGCCCATTGCGTAGAGAATGTGACACCATGATTTATTGGGGGAGGTGTAACATTAGATCCGCTGGGTTTTACGTACTGTACTTTCCATGTGCCGCTAACTCCAGTTACTATTCGTTCAGGATTATTGAAGGAGGAAAGGACTTGCCATCCTGCCCAGTTTTCTGAAGTAGCGACTACGGGGTCTATCGAATTAGAAATAGTGATATTGGAATAAAGAGGCAAGGAACTTATGCCCTTCACACTTTCATTGCACATACTAGTCATATTGAAGATGGCAAAGGACGCATTTGTATATGTAGTTAGAATTGTAACTAGTATTAACACGTATAATAAAATTGTAGCTGTGCGAAAAGAATTCATGGTGATACCGAAAATTACTTTTTAGACGTGTGCCTTTATTTTATGTACATACTAACTATGGATTTTACCCACAATCACTTAAAAACCTTATGCCCATATGTAAGCATGGGTAAGAAAACTGACGCACATATAGTCAAATTGCGGATACTACTTGTTGCGCTTACAATAGTGGAGCTCGCAGTTTCCCTTTATACGAACGTAGTGCACCCGAATACCATATCTGCAAGCTTTTTGATTGTGATACCCATCATAACGCTCCTGTCTGCAGTGCTCTTCCCCGATTACATGGCCTACGCCATAATCGCAGTCATTATTTTGTTTGATTTTGGGATTACAAGCGTCTATAATTCACTAGGGAAAGATCCGAATTGGCAGTTAATCGGATACTCGTTTTTGCTATTTGCTGGGCTGTCCTATCTGTTCCTCCTTAAGAAAAATGCAAAAAGGAAAGGACATGCAGTCATATTGAACTACAAGATATTCGGAAGCCGCTTATGGCTAGCAAGTAGCATATTGGTAGGGTTTGTAATCGCGCTATACCAAGCAATTTCTGTAGGGTTTCCCCCATGCTCCGCGGAGGCATTCCCTAATATACTCACCCTGCAGTACATAGCTGCCCATTTTAGCTTTGCGTATCTGACATCATGGGAATTCCTTGTTCTTCTGCCACAAGAGCTTTTTTTGGTGCCGCTTGGTGTGTCAATCATAATGTGTGTCGGTTTTTGGAAACTTGACAACAAGCGTGCTTGGCTGGTAATACCTGCGCTCATGCTCGTATGGGTATTTTGGATTTGGCTATTCGGGGGCTTTGTGCAGACTTCGCACCTGTGCGGGATGCCTAGAAATACTCCTTCTTTTTCGCCCATTTAATCTTGATATAGAGTTTCGCATCCTCCTGCTTTGCTCCCATTCCCCGCCCTGCTACTACGTCACCCGCCAACGTCACTGCTGCGGGTAGACAGTCACGCTCACGGATGGAGAATACGTCCTGTTGGTGATCGTGGCGTTGGTAGAGTTGAGGTACGCCACGGAGACGCTGTATGTAGTATTATAGTAAGGCGTGACCTGCGTGAAGTCCACCGCAGTGGCGTTAGCCGGGGTTGTTATCCCCTGCACCACAGTCCCTGCCGTACGGTTCCACAGCTGCCACAGCGCCCTGTTGATGCCGTTGAGCGCACCGTCCGTCGCGCTGAATGACAGCCCCTGGCCCTGGTCCACTGAGGCTGAGGATGGGGATATTGCCGGGGAGGGAGGGGCGTAGGGGATGGTGGTAGTAGTGGTGGAGGTGGTTGTAGTTGTAGATGTAGTTGTGGAAAGGACTGTTATTGAGGTATAGTTGTATGCTATGGTATTGTATGCA
>JAKAPJ010000016.1 GCA_021807115.1 Microcaldota archaeon | reverse complement strand
GGACGCGCTCAGGAGCAAGCTGCTGCGGCTGCAGAGGAAAGAGATGAAGGTCGTGGACGTTGTGTACAACTTCCACAGGCGCATGAGTTACAGAATTATTTTGCTTGTAGGATTTCTACAGAGCCGAACTTTTTATTTGATTCACTAAGCCAAATACAAAAATTGTAGTCATCCTCCATTTGTGTGTTAGGTAGTTTTTGTCTATCCCTTCTTACAAATAGGTGTTGCTTCCAATCCATAAATAAACACACAATTATCTGCGTGAATTATATATATAGAATTTTCTGGCAGTCAAAGAAATCGTAAATAAAACATCCGTTTTTCAGACCCGAAATCCACTCTAGATACGCGCTAGGTTTTTAAGGTAGGTCAAGCGCTACAATAACTTTTAATTAACAGATATCTTAACTTATCATAAACTAACCATTGCAATAAATATTAAAGCGCTCTTGATATGACTCCGTGGGCGTTTAGGGCTTTAAACATAAGCACCCTAGACCTCTCCGGGCTTGCCGTGTTTTGTAAGAATCGCGTATACTCAGAACGATAAAAATGCGCATGTGATAAGATGTCCATAGAAATTGAGAAAGGCACAACGGCCCTTGTGGTGATAGACCTCCAGAAGGGGATTGCTGCGATGGGTCGGCAGCTAGCTCCGTACGACGCAGCTACGGTTGTAAGGAACTCGTCCAGCATGGCCGACGCGTTCAGGAAGAACGGCATGCCTGTCTTCCTTGTGCATGTCGTTGCGGACGAGAAGGAGCGGCTGAACGTCACGGCCGACGACCCGGGATGGAGCTCATCCGCTCCGCGCCCTGCGGACTGGGCAGATTTTGTGCCCGAGCTCGGCCCGAAGGGCACGGACATCGTGGTCACAAAAAAGCAGTGGGGCGCATTCTACGGCACAGACCTCGAGCTGCAGCTCAGGCGGCGCGGCATAAAGACCATAGTGCTGTGCGGAATAGCCACGCCGTATGGTGTAGAGAGCACCGCCAGGTTCGCATACGAGTACGGCTTCCAGCAGGTTTTCGCCGAGGATGCAATGGCCGCGATGACCGCGGAGATGCACAGCGCCTCTGTCAACAACGTGCTGAGGCGGATGGGCAGGGTTAGAAAGACCGCCGAGATACTCGCAAGCCTGTAGGTATCCGTTTGCACTCAGTAAAGGCGGCTAACCGCCGCCCGTTCCTCGGCCAACACCGCCACCCGCCACTGCTGGCACTGGGCATCACGGTCCTGCTTGCATCATGTGCGCTGCTGCTGGCGGTTTTTGCGACCCGCATAGGCTTCATAATCACGGCCACATGCTCAGTGGCACTGGCATCTCTGGCCGTTTCGCTGGCCGCTGGCATTGGGGATGCCGCTAGGGCCATGCCGAGGCGGATAAATAGCGCGCATCTCCTGGCATTGGCTGCAATAATCGCACTCTTCCTTGTCTTCTCTGCTGCGGCAATCGGTAGGACAGAGCTAGTGTTCTTCGATGAAAACATCTACCAGGGCATAGCGCTCAACATACTCCAGCACGGCAATGCACTCACGTGCGTATACGGGAGCGGGTACCTGCGCAGCTGCTATTACAATACCCTGAGCTTCGATCCGAGCGGCTGGCCGTTTCTGATTGCCGTCGCGTCCTGGATTTTCGGCTACGGCGCCCAAACCTCGCACGCACTGGGCATGCTTGCCGGTGCTGCCTCGATAGCGTTGGTGTTCATTTTCGGCAGCCTGCTTTCCGGCGAGACCGGGACCGGCCTGCTTTCCGCGGCGATATTCGCGCTGACCCCTGAAGCTCTGATCTGGTCTAACACGCTGGCCAGCCCCAATATGCCATTTGTGTCATTCGCCCTGCTAAGCTCGGTGCTTTTCCTGCTTGCTGCGAGGGTGCCAAGCAAAAAGCTTGTTGCGGCCTTCTTCTCCAGCATGGTGCTGGCCATATACATAAGGGAGGAGGCGCTGCTGCTGATCCCGATATTCGCCGCCGCGTATCTGTCCTCCCTTTGGAGTTGCGGCTCAGTTACGAGGGCATTAGGCATGGGCGCAAAATCCCTCGGCAACTTCCTCTCGGACCGCTGGAATCTTGCGCTATCGGTGCTGTTCCTGGTCCTGGTGACCCCTGAGGTCTCCGTAGCCATTGCCACTGCGCCAGAGCTTGCCATGAACGCATCGCCATTTGCGCCCCATATATTTTCCCTGGTGTTCCTTCTCCCGAATGCCGCCACGAATGCATCGTTCCTGTTAGGGTCGTCTGCCAAGTATCCCGCGATATCTTTGCCGTTCATAACGCTTTTCGCGCTGCTTGGGGCGGCATACGCCCTGCGCAGCAAGGCTGGGCATGCTCAGCCTCTCTGTCTATGGCTTGCCCTGCTGACCTTCTGCGCGTACTTCGTGTTTTACTCCGCGTATTTCTCAGGATCCGCGCTGCTTGGCGGCTCTTCAAGGTTCCTACTTGTCCTTTACCCGCCCCTCTCGGTGCTCGCTTCGCTGGGCGTCCGGTACGCTTCAAACGCATTGTCGAGTCTGAAGGCGGGCAAGGGCATGCCGCCATGGCTTCACGGTTCCGCAGCATCGCCATATCTGGCAGCATCGCTATTCGCGGTTTTTTTCGCAGCGCCATTCCTGTATTATGCGCCGTCCCTGTCGCATGCGAGCTACGCCTACCCCGACTTCCCGCTGCGTCCCAATGCCACTACCGAAAACGGCACATACTCAATGGCATACGCGAACCGGTCACTTGCGTTCATAAGCGACAACTACGCCTCTGTGCCGGAGAACTGCCTGGTTTTCTCCGAGTCTCCGTACTTGTGGTACAGCCACAACAGGAGCTCTGCGACACTTGATCTTCCGGCATCGTATGGGGCAGCGATGCGCAGTTATAGCTGCTATGTGCTGGACTATGGATACTGGTGCAGCTATCCGCTTACCGCTGGCCTGTGCAGCTCCTATGCGAGTAGATACAAGTTGCAGCCCATCGCAAGCGAGAGCAACGGCGCCCTGCCTCCGTTCTACCTATATCGGATACTGAACTATACGCCCAACTAGCCAATGGACCTTTATATCTATCCAGACTACGTGCACGGTCGGAGCATTTGTACACGTTCTTTCCGCATGGGAGCACACACGCGTATCGACGCCTCGCACTGGCGTAACTAAATCCCTATTTTTAGAGCCAAACCCCCCATCCATGCATCTACGAACGCTTACCCGCCCTTGCCGGGATTTGAACCCGGGTCTCAGGCTCCGGAAGCCCGCATTCTATCCAAGCTATACTACAAGGGCGCATGCCATACATTTATCGTACGGCAAGATTAAAATCATGACCAGTGGAGCATGCAGCCAAACCTAAAAGTCTCGCTGGATTTAAATACCTATAATCCGCTTATCTGTATGGTTTAAATTTAAACCGTACGCTGCACAGTGCTGCAACTCAACGCACGTACGCTTCCGATTTTGCACCGCTGGTCTACATGTCAAAAGTTTCGGTAAAGGTAGTTGATGTCCACAAGACATACAAATCCGGGGACATAGAGGTGGCCGCCCTCCGGGGAGTGTCGTTCCAGATCAACCGCGGCGAGTTCGCGGCAATAGTCGGGCCATCCGGAAGCGGGAAGTCCACGCTCATGAACCTCCTGGGCACCATAGACAAGCCGACACAGGGAGAGGTCTATATAGACGGGATCGCGACCTCCAAGATGGGAAACGATCAGCTTGCAGAATTCAGGAACAAGAAGCTCGGATTCATCTTCCAGGCGTTCAACCTCATCAACGGCCTCGACGCCGAGCACAACGTCATGCTGCCTCTGGTGGTTACCGACATGCCTGAGGCCGAGGGGCGCAGGAAGGCGGATGCTCTGCTGGAGCGGCTGGGCCTCGGCGGCCGGCTGCATCTGCCGCCCACGAAGCTGAGCGGCGGCGAGCAGCAGCGCGTAGCCGTGGCCCGGGCACTGGTGAACGACCCGGCCCTAATACTCGCCGACGAACCTACGGGTGACCTCGATACGAAGTCAGGCGAGAACGTGGTAAAGCTCCTGCGGAGCATATCCAGGGAGCAAAGCGTCACAGTGGTTATGGTCACCCACAACCTCGACATAACCAAATACTGCGACAGGATAATATACATAAGGGACGGGAAAAAGGAGAAAGAGAAGGTGGTAAAATGAGAAACACTATGGCACTAGGGATACTGGTAATTTTCGTTTTGGCAGGTGTTGCATTCGCCGGCACGTCAGGGCCCGCGCCCATACCAAACCCCCCGTCGTTCGTGCTCAGCTCCAACCTTACCACCCTGTGCAAGGGCAATACGAACCTTGTGCCGATAACCGTCACGAACCTTGGCGACACCAACCCCAGCGTGGGGCTGACCACCCTTAACGGCACCACGATGCAGTACCTGGAGCTGTCGGTCTCCAACACCAAGAGCATATCGTTTGCAGGTAACGGCACTGAATACATAAGCGGCGTTAGGCCGTTCAACTCCGCGCAGGTGCTCCTGCCGGTCTTCGTCGCCTCAAACGCGTCGCTGATATCCTCCGTGCAGGTGTCAATAACGTACTACTACCTGCAGTACTACTCAGACACTGAGACCCGGAACCTGACATTCGAGGTAAAGACATGCCCGTCATCCCTCTCCGTTCAGATACTGCCCAAGACCCTCACGTCAGGCACGATACAGAACGTGTCCGTCAACCTGACAAACACCGGAAACAGCACCCTGCAGTCCGTGTACATGCACCTGTCCATGCCGAGCGTTGACGGCGCAGTGATAGGCACGTCGCAGTCAGAGCTCGCCAGCATGGCGCCCGGCAGCAGCTACACCATAAACACCAGCGTGTTCGTGTCCAGGAACGCCTCCATAGAGTCGTTCCCATTCAACACCACAGTCACTTTCTACCAGAACCATCGCCTGCAGCAGGTCTCAAACAGCACATCCATGATACCGATAGGCGGGATAAAGCTCAACCCGTCCGGCATCACGCTCTCCCCCGCGTCCACCACGCCCGGTAGCATATTCTCGATATCGTTCGTGCTCACGGACCTCGGGACCGCAGGCGCCTCGGCCACGATGGCCAGCGCGGTACTGCCGGAAGGCTTCACGTCCTTCGGCTCCAACCCCGTCTACATAGGCGACATCGCCGCGGACACCCAGTCCCCTGTTACCGTCACGCTGGTCACAGGCAACCAGACAAGGCCGGGCAAGTACACGATACCCATAGTGATAAACTACCTCAACAGCCTCAGGCAGAACGTGAGCACCACGATGAACGTCACGGTCAACGTGGGGGCCGCAGGGCCCAGCGCGTTCAATGCATCATCCCCCGGGGCCAGGGCATACAGGGCAAGCGGCGGCTCCGGGCTTATGATCGGGGTGATAGCAGTCATGGTCATAATAATAGCCGTGCTGGCATATCTCCTGATAAAAGAGAGGGGGAAAAGCAGGGGTCACTCCAGATGAACCTCAAAGATATCCTCTGGCTCAGCTACAAGGACCTGAGCGAGAAGAGGGTCAGGACAACGCTCACCGTCATCATGGTGGTGATAGGCGTAGCATCGATAGTCGCGCTGATCTCGCAGACGGCAGGAATAAGCGCGAGCATACAATCCGCGCTGTCGACCCTGGGTCCAACCTCCATAATACTCATGTCCTCACGGCCCACCGGTTTCAGCGTGATAGACACGTCGCAGCTGTCCACTCTGCCCAACGTCAGCGCAGTGGTGCCGATAGTTAGCGGCTCTGCGTACGCGCTAGCCAACGGCCAGAACGTCTCCGTGACAGTCATAGGCGTAAGCACGGCGGGGCTGCACCAGCTGATCGGGAACACGAGCCTATACAGCGGCGTGCTGTACCAGGACGCGCTGAGCCCGTCCACAGTCATAGGCTATGACGTCGCGTTCCCAACATCGATGCAGGGGCAGCAGAACATAAAGGTCGGCCAGCCCATGACCCTGCACTTCTTCGGCAAGTCCGGCCTCGCCTCCACCGTCCCTGTATCAGGGATCATCAACCCCTTCGGCACGTCCATAATACCCGTGGACACCGCGGCAATGATGTCTCTGCCGGAGGCGCAGGCGCTGCTGCAGCGCAACTCCTACAACATAATCCTGGTCAAGGCCAGTAACACCAGCTCCGTGACTCCGCTGTCCAACCTCATAACTAACATTTACGGCAGCAATGCCAGGGTGATAACCACCCAGCAACTGCTGCAGACCACGGCCACAATAATAGGCTCCATAACGCTGCTGCTGGGCGTTATAGCAGGAATATCCCTCGTCGTGGCAGCCATAGGCATAATGAACATAATGCTCATAGCGGTGTATGAGCGCACGCACGAGATAGGGATAATGAAGTCCCTGGGCTTCAAGCGAAAGCACATACTCATGATATTCCTGACCCAGGCGCTCCTTATCGGGATGATAGGTGGCGTTGTCGGAATAGCCACGGGCGTAGGCGCCTCCTATTCCCTCTCAGCCATAATATCCAGCGCCTCGTCGCAGCCGAGCGCAAACGCCACGGCGAACAGCGGAGCCACAGGGCGCGGCGGAGGCGTGGCGCTCAGGGGCGGTCCAGGCGGCGGCCAGACGTTCATAGGCGGCGGAGGGGGCGGCGGCCCATCTTCGACATCCTACTCTCCAGTGTTTTCACTTGGCACAATGCTGGCTGCGCTGCTGGTTGCAATGCTCGTCAGCGTGATCGCAGGCATCTATCCGGCGTGGAGAGCATCGCAGATGGAGCCCATAGACGCCCTTAGGCAGCTGTGAGTTGCCAGCAGCAATATCACCGCTTCTTCCTCCCAAGGATGCGCGCGGCCTCGCCCACGATGGCCTCCGCGCTCAGCCCGTGCGCCGCCATCACCTCCGTGCCGTCGCCGGATTCGCCGAACCTGTCGTCATCCGCAACAATCCCTACCGTCCCACCCCCCCTTGCAGCTACGATCTCCGCTACCGCAGAGCCCAGCCCCCCGAACCTGTTGTGGTCCTCTGCTGTCACAATGCCGCCCGTCTCCGAGGCGGCCTTGAGCAGCGTCGCGCCGTCCAGCGGCTTGATCGTGTGGCAGTCTATGACCCTTGCGGATATCCCGCGCGACGCAAGGCTATCCGCGGCCTTCAGGGCCTCGGGCACCATAACACCGTTTGCGGCAAGAGCTATGTCGGATCCGTCCCTGATCACCTCGGCGCGCCCCACCCTGAAGCTGCTCCCACCCGGGTATACGGCAGGCGATGCTGGCCTGACCACCCTTATGTAAAACGGGCCCCTTGTGGACACCGCCTCAGCTATGAGCGCCTTTGCCGATGCGTAGTCGCACGGCGCCACAACCCTCATGTTTGGTATGGCCCGCATTATCGCTATGTCCTCTATTGTCTGGTGAGAGCCTCCGTCAGGTCCCGTGACAAGGCCGGCGTGCGCGCCTATTATCTTAACGTCAAGGTCGCAGTACGCTACGGTGTTCCTAATCTGGTCTATGGCCCTCTCAAGGAACACGGCGTACGTGCCGCACACTGCAGTCTTTCCGTATAGGGCAAGTCCGGCAGCGACCCCCACCATGTTCTGCTCGGCTATGCCTACGTTGAAGAACCTGGCCGGGTACGCCTTGCCGAACCTCATTGTCTGCAGCGACTCAGATGTGTCTGCACCTATCACGACAAGGTTCGGCTTCGACTGCGCGGCATCGAGCAGCGCGTCGCCGAGCGCATCCCTAGTGGATTTTGGTTTTGCATCCGCCATGCCGAACTACACCCTCTGCACCTTCTCCATGGCCTCCTGGACCGTCTTGGCGTCCAGTACCGGCGCATGGTACTTGACGTTCCCCTCCATGAACGGCACCCCCCTGCCCTTCACCGTGCTGGCTATTATTATGGTTGGCACCCCTCCTGCCTTCTCCGCGGCGTCAAGCGCACCCATGATATCGCGGATGCTGTGGCCGTCCACCTCTATGACGTTCCACCTGAACGCCCTCCACTTCTCCGCCAGCGAGTCGGTAGGCATTATCTCACCGGTCGCGCCCTCCTGCTGCAGGCCGTTCTTGTCTATTATCGCGGTGAGGTGGTCGAGCCCGAACTTAGCCGCTGCCATCGCGGCCTCCCATACCTCCCCCTCGTCCTGCTCCCCGTCCCCCATTATCACATACACCCGCGTGTCCTTCCCGTCGAGCCTGGCTGCCAGCGCCATCCCTATGCTCTCGGAAAGCCCTATGCCCTCAGGCCCTCCCGGTATCTCCACCCCTGGCAGCTTGTGCGGGTCCGGGTGCCCCTGCAGCCTGCTGCCATGCTTCCTCAGCGTCATCATCTCATCATGGGTTATGTATCCCATGTTCGCGAACGCGGCGTACAGCGCCGGAGCGGCGTGCCCCTTTGAGAGGAGCAGCCGGTCCCTGTCAGCCCATGCGGGGTTTGAGGGATTGTGCCTCATCTTGTAGAAATAAAGCGCGGTAAGTATCTCGACCACGCTGAGCGATCCGCCCCAGTGCCCCGACTTCGACTCGCCCAGCTCGCGCACTATGTCCTTCCTTATGGAGTAAGCAATATCCCTGAGGCGCTCTACATCCACCTTCCTGTCCCTGGCCCCAAAGTCGTAATCCCCTCCCAACCCCCGCACCCAAGCCGCATCTAGACTAGATTAGTCTGGCTGGCAAAAAATAAAAACCCAGCATACCGCGCCAGCCACAGCCGCCCCCATGCGCCGCCGAAAGCCCCATCGATTGCGCCACAGCGGGGCGGTTCAGTACCCCGCTAGCATGCTGTGCGGCACGCCGACCTTCGAGCCGTCGAAGTTGGCCTTCCGCATCGCGTCAGCCGCCTCCCTCTTCATCGCGGCATAAAAGTCTACCTGCTCCTTCATCGCACCCAGCTCTGCCGCAGAGCGCTCCATCCCAGATGCGGCATCGTAGTTGCCCGCAATCCTGTACCCGTCCGCGGACTTCTTCATGGCCCCCACTATCCTGCCCATGGCCCCAGCCAGGCTCTCGTCCGTGTAGCCGCCAAGCACCAACCCCCTCTCCACAAGCCCCACTATTATAGAGGTTGCGACCTTTTCGCTGCCCATCTCCAGCATCCTCCTGGCCTCATCGAGGGCCGCCTTCCTCTCATCCAAAGCGCTTTGCGGGATTGCAAGCAGTATCTTCGCTATGCCCTGCATCCTTTCTGGGTCCATGCGCGAATATTCTTCCGGGCTGAGGAACCCCCTATTGAGCAGCTCCGACATCGTCTTTTTGACATCGTCCAGGCCGCTGCTGCCCATGAACATCGCCGTGGCCATTTCCTTCTCCGTGACTATGTCGCGTGACGGGACAAAGTCGGCTGGCGGCCTGTCCACATTCCTGCCATTAACCCTCATCGCGCCTACTATTATATCGGTCCTGCCGTAGTTGATTGCTAGGTCCGCGCTTTCCTCCTGCATCACAACGAGTCCTTTCCTGAACAGCTCACGCGCAGCCATGTCCCCCCTGTACGATGCCTGCTTCGCAGCCACCGCGGCGAGCATGCCCTTCCTGCCTATGCCTATTACGTCATCCCACTCCGAAACAAGGCGGCCAGATAGCTTTCCTATCCTGCCGGTGTCTGAGCCGGTAAGCGAAATCTCCATCCTATCCAAGGTGTCTGCGAGCTTCTTTAACTGCGGTATCGAAGTGTCCTTAATGCGGAACCCGCTGCTTCCCCTCATCCCGTACTTGTAATGCAGGACCGTAGTGCCGAACGGCCCTGCCTTGTTCATATTCGCAGCAATCCCGTCAAGCTCCATTATAGCGTCCTCCCTCGCGCGTGACTGTCTGCCATCCGCAAATACGGTCTGAGGCATAATATCACCAATCCACCATATTATAGCATTCCACCTCTTGGTATTTACGGATGTTGTTTATGCACGGAATCGGCAGGGGCGATGCAGGTCCTGCAACATGAATCCGGCCAATGCCGAAGCGCGCCGCCTAGTTTATGTCCAGCAGCGGTATCCTGTGCTTGAAGAAGAACGAGCGTGCAAGCGCGTAGAAAAGGAACACGTCCAGGGCGAAGGGCAGATACCCAAGATAGCCGTATATCGGCATCTCAAAGAGCCTGATGTTTGGCAGCCCAGCAGGTATCACATATATCCACTTGGCGTACGCCATGTAGTTCCAGAACTCCCAGAAGAACCCCATCACTATCCCTGCTATGAACAGCTGGACAGGCAGCCCCCTCTCCCCCTGGCTATACCTCTTTATCAGGCTGGGCCTGCCCATCATATAGTTTATCGGGTCGAGCAGCAGGAACAGCCCCAGCCATACGAAGGGGAACCCGAAGTAC
This sequence comes from Microcaldota archaeon, assembly GCA_021807115.1. Lineage (GTDB taxonomy): Archaea > Micrarchaeota > Micrarchaeia > Micrarchaeales > Micrarchaeaceae > JAJZYD01. The sequence continues at coordinate 13,556 of JAKAPJ010000016.1, read as the reverse complement.
GGGTCTATGAGCGGCACGGCGCACGACAGTATTCCTAGTAGCGGCAGTGCCTTAAGCGCCATTTCGTGCCTGACCGTGCTCCTTGTGCCCATTACCTTCCTGCCCATCATGCTGTGGAAGCCCCCGAGGCTAGAGTATTCCGCTATCCTGAGAACCCGCACCAATGTGAAGGTCTCCAGTACAGCCGGCATTATCGTGGTGAAGTCCACTATGTGAACGTACCACATGTAGTTCACGTAGTACCAGCTGTTCGTGAACAGGTTGTACGCCTCGAATATGAGCCAGAATGGCAGCGATATCGCGGCTATGAACAGGAACTCCCGGGGATAGGTGCTTATAAGCGACTGCTTTTTCAGCCTGTAGACCATGCTGTCAACGAAAAGGATGTAGCCGTACCACACTATAGGTATGTACCATTCCGCGAACGGCTGCAGGACCATGAAGAAGTTGAGCTGCGCGAAGGCTATCATGAGCAGGCCAACATATCCGTACCATCTGAGCATGGCAGACACGCAAGCTATTTTTAACATCCGGTCAGGACTCGAATGCCTTGAGCACTGGCAAATCGGCGTCCGCCAGGTAGGCGAGGCCGGATCCGCCGCTGGTTATCCTCCTGCCGCCCAGCAGCTCGTACGCCCTGTCAAGCCACATGTCGTCCATGGAGTCCGCGGAGTTGCCGCCGAGCGTGTAGTTTGGCACCTTTATGCTCATCGCGCGCGCGACGAGCTTTATCGTCTGGTTGAACCCCTTCTCGTACTGCCCCACGGGACCAGCGTATATTATGGTCTCTGAGTTGTCTATCACACCGAAGAACTCCGCGAGCGTTGCGTCGCCTATGTCCATTATTGACTCGCCCCTATCCCTCAGCTTGTCCATCGCCACGTTGTTCCCGCTGCTGAGCACGAAGTCCACCGGGTACACGATCCTGTCGGCGAACTCGTTGAGCAGCTTCGTGGCTGTGTCGAGGCTGCCTGACTTGAGCACGAACTGCTCGTTTTCCTCGTTGAAGCTGCTTCTGTTCTTTATGTAGGCTATCGACTGGCCCGGCACGCCGCCGCACAGTATCTTCACGTTGCTGCTCTTCGCGATTTTGTAGACGTAGTCGAACTTCTCCCACTTCTTCCCTCCGAATATTATCGCGACCCTCTTGCCCGAGTCTATGGCATACTTCATCTCGTCCAGCACCCGCAGCTCCTCCTCTATCTGCAGACCAAGGTAGTGCGGCATGGTGTACTTGAACCCTATGAGCGAGGCATCCGACCTGTGCATCGTGGCCGGCGCGTCGTTTATGTAGAAGTCGGCGACCCCGCTCAGGGTCTTCACAAGTTCGCATCCCTTCAGCCCCTCAACACTCTTGAACTCCGCCTTCTCGTCAGGGTGGTCCCTCACGTTCTTGAGAAGCAGCGCCTCGCCCTGCTTCAGCCCTGCCGCGGCGCTCTTGGTGCCGTCCTCGGTAAGCGTGTTGCTGTACTTCACGCTGACCCCCTTCATCATGTTCTCCAGCACCCTGGCGTGCTGCTCAAGCCCCTCCAGGTAGTCGTCGTCCCCCTTCCTGCCCTGGTGGCTGAGTATTATCGGTATTATGCCGTTCTTAGAGTAGGTCTCTATGGCCCTGGCGGACCCCTTGAACCTCAGGTTCCTCTGGCTTATCAGGCCGTCCCTGACCGGCACGTTTATGTCCACCCTGACCAGCGCCTTCCCGGTAAGCGCCCCGAGCTTCTTGCTCACAAAACGTTCGGATATGTTGTATTGGGTCATGTCGGTTTCTGCAGTGTCCATCTAATGCACGCTATATGCCTATGTTCAGGCTTGTGTCGGTCTTCGCGACCGAGCCCTCTCCGTCCTTCTCTAGGTTGAACATCGCCCTTATCGCGTCCACGTTCTCCGGCACCACGTCAGATTCCTGGTGCACAGCCTGGAAGTACCTCAGGTGCTTTCCGTCAACCATGAACTCCTCCCATACAGCAATCTCGTACAGGTCCCCCCTGTTCCTGCCCATTTCCCTGGCGAAGTCCATGACCTGCGCGGTCGACTTCACTCCGTCCTTGACCGAGAACATCGCTATCCTGCGGTATTTCTTCCATGTGGACATTATCTCGCTCCTTGTTGCGGCCTTATTGAGTTTCACGTCCACCGTGTGCAGGTGCATGAGCGTGGTCGGCGCCTTTATCGCGGCCGTCTCTATCTTGAGGTCCGGCATCACCGTCTGCACGTCATGCCCATGGTGGGAAGGCATGCTGGAATCCAGCTCCAGCGCGTTTATCGGCCCCTTCTTGGTCTCTGAAGGGTCTGCCGCCCTCCTCACAAGCACCGCGCTCACCTCATCTATCCCAAAGGCCTTCTGCAGCGGATAGAGCGTCCTTATCAGCCCGGTCGTGTTGCACGAGACTACCCTCACGAACTGCGCCCCGAGCGCCTTGCCGTAGTTCGCGTACGCATTGAATGAAATGCCAGTCAGGCCGTGCTCCTCGCCGCCCTGCCATACTGCCTTCACGCCCGCCTTCTTGTAGAGCTTCATGTTCTCCTCCCCCACGCCCTCCGGTGTGCAGTCGACTATTACATCGGACTGCGATATCATGTCCTCCAGCGTGCCCTTGCTCTTGACTGGGCCTGAGTCGAACCTCTTCCTGTCTCCCGATGCATAAAGCGATATCCCCCCGCGCGCCGCGGCCCTGGCTTTGTAGTCCGACTCCAGCTTCGCTATGCCAACGAGCTTCATGTCATTCTGCATTGATACCGCGTACGCCACCCTCTTGCCTATGACTCCGTATCCGTTTACGCCAACCGAGATCATGTGACCACTGCATGGCTAAATTCGGAGTTAAAGCTTAAAACACTTTCCGATTTCTTCAGCCCGCCATCGACAGCGCCGCCCCTGCGCAGCGCGCAAAAACTTCCAGAAAGGTTTTTAGTAATCTACACACATACCCTAACATGAAAAGCGCCAAGGCGAAGACGGAGATACAGCACTACTACACGAACAGCGTTGCGGAGGAGTGGGAACGGCTGACCAAGGACCCGCTTCGCGTTCTCGAATACAAAACTACCGTAAAGTACATGCGCAAGTACATGCCGAAGCACGGCACCGTGCTGGATGCGGGCTGCGGCCCGGGCATGTACTCGCTGGGGTTGGCGAAGAGCGGCTACGACATAGTAATGCTGGACCTCACGCCGGCGAACCTGGAGTTCGCGATGGGACAGATACGCAAGGCAAAACTGTCGCGGAGGGTCAAGCAGTCCGTGCAGGGGCAGATAGAGGACCTCTCCGGATTCAAGAGCGGCACATTCGATGTGGTAATCTGCCTTGGCGGACCGCTTTCCCACGTCATGGACAGGCGATCCCGCGACCGCGCGGCAGCGGAGCTGGTCAGGGTTGCGAAGCCCGGCGCCCCTATATTCGTCTCCGTGATGAACAGGATACCATTCATACTCAGCCTGCTAAAGGTGTTCCGGGATGAGGTAGACTCGTCTTACTTCAAGGCCATAATAAAGAGCGGAGACTACACGGGCGGACTGGGCTTCACGCCGTTTCATGCCTTCCTTCCGGACGAGCTGATGCAGACGTTTAAGTCAAATGGCGTAGAGGTTCTGGGCGGGATTGGCTTGGAAGGGTTCGGGACATATACCGAGGATGAGATACGCAACCTGTACCGCAACAAGGCGAAATGGCACGAATGGATTGCCACACACGATAAGTTCTCCAAGGATCCGTACGCCGCGAGCGGCAGCAACCACATGCTCATAATATGCAGGAAGCGGAAATGAGGGCCTAATCTGGTGAGAAGAATGGTAAAGTATTTCGCTTACGGCGGCAACTTGCTGCTGCGGAACATCAGGTCCGCGGCGGCAGCCCCGGGCCTCAGGCCGCTGTACGCCGCCTACCTGAAGGATGCAAAGATGACCTTCCCTGTATACGACAGGAAGCTGAAGGGGGGCGTGGCTAGCTTCTCAGACGCGTACCTGCACAAGCTGTGGGGCGCGGTATTCGAGCTGGACAAGAAGCAGATGTCGGCGCTCGGCACAAGGCTGGGCGAAGCTACCGGGCTTGCCGCCAACCCGTACGAGGTTGTGAAAGTCGAGGTGCATACGCGCGAGGGAAAGGCCGTAAAGGGCGTGTACGCCCACCGGGCAAATGCGCCCACCGGCTCGTACTATCCTCCGAGCAAGAAGTATGTGGACTACATAGTGCGCGGAGCCAAGGACTGCGGCATCCCGGAATCCTTTGTGAGCGAACTGAGTGACATGCTCTCCAAGCTGTGAGCAGAACAATGCAAACTAGTGATTTTATGGAATACAAGCTCGTCTGCACCAAGTGCGGCGCAGAGTACGATAGGAAATCCCCGGCATTCAGATGCGTGAAGTGCGCGTCCATACTCGAAGTCGAATACTATTACGACGGTTTCAGGCTGCCCAAGGGCTTCAGGAGGCGCAAGCCGTCGCAGAAGAAATACGTGCCGCTGCTGCCTCTGTCGCGCCTTTCCGCCACGATGGGGGAGGGGGGCTCCGAGCTGGTCGCGGCGGACGGCCTAAGGCGCATCATCGGCCAGTCAGTGCGCCTCTACCTGAAGGTGGAGACCGAGAACCCAACGCACACGTTCAAGGACAGGGGATCTGCGGTGGAGATAAGCAAGGCCATGGAGCTGGGATACAGGGAGATATGCTGCGCATCTACCGGCAACATGGGGCTGTCGCTTGCGAAATACGCCAGGGCGCACCGCATAAAGTGCACCGTATTCATAAGCAAGGACGGCAACCCGAAGAAGATAGCCAAGATACGCGCGCAGAGGGCAAGGCTTGTCAAGGTTGACGGCGACTTCAACGATGCGCTGCTCCAGGCAGAGCGTTTCGCAACAAGGCGCGGCGCATTCCTCTGCGGCGACTACCACTACCGGAAGGAGGGGCAGAAGTGCGTAGTATACGAGATAATGGAGCAGGTGGGGCGCCGCGCCCCTGACTACATATTCGTCCAGGTCGGCAACGCCACGCTGCTCGCCGCGGTGTACAAGGGGCTTGTGGAATTCAAGAAGTTCGGGCTCATAGGCAAGATGCCGCGGCTGGTGGCGGTGCAGTCCGACCAGTGCGCTCCTCTCGTGACCGCGTACAAGGCGAGCAGGCAGGTGCGGTACGTAAGGCCGGCGACCGCCGCCGACGCGATAGCCGTCGGCTTTCCTACCTTCGGGTTCGAGGGGCTGGAGGCAGTGAAGGGCACCAATGGCTGCGCGGTCTCGGTAGACGATTCCGAGATATACCGCGCGATGGGGCTCCTCAAGGAGTCGATGGGCATAGGAGCGGAGCTTGGCGGAGCGACGGGGCTGGCCGGATTCCTAAAGATGAACGCGGAAAAGCCGTCCGCCTTCAAGGGCAGAACCGCAGTTGTAATAGTTACCGGAAACAATGAGGACTAGTGGGCACCGCCCCAATATTTAAAAGTGCCAGTCAAATAATAATCGCAAGCGCAAGCCGGTGCATGCATGCTGTTGGCCAAGAAGACCGAAAGGCCCGCTGGCAGGGAGGACATGTCCGAGCCTGGCTACCCAGGCCACCTGCCCAGGCAGAACTACCATGCCATAATATTCATACTTGCCGTGCTGCTCCTGGTGGCGGGCGCAACGCTTTGGTACTATCACGGCATGCTAATAGGGCTGCTGACCAACTCAACGGTTTCGCAGCTGCAGTCCTCCAACCTGCAGGCCAACATATCAATGCTCAACGAGCAGCTGAGGGCCGAGGCGATCAGCCTCAACGCGACGCAGGCCGAGGTCACCAGCCTGCAGTCCGCACTTGCGGCTTCTCAGAACCAGTCTGTCGGCTACCAGATACAGATAGCCGGGGCCAACATCGTAATAGCCTACCTGAAGAACCAGACGGCATCGCAGACGAACACGATAGGCTCGCTGCAGGCCAGGATCGCAAACATGGCATCCGACATAAACATGCAGAACACCCAGGTGGTGCTGCAGCACACCCCGGTCGCCATCGAGTCCGGAGCCAACGCCACATACCAGGTCGTCCCGGACTTCCCCGGCAAGCTGCTCATCATGGTGCAGGCCCCTGAGGCGGGGCTGAACATAACCGTCACAAGCCCAAACCTGAGCAGCCCCCTCTACTCCGTCACCCTGCCGTCAGGCACATACACAGTGACCGTGCCAGTTATAGGCACTTCTGCAAACAGGTACACCTACGAGGTTAAGATATCCAACAACAACCCAAAAGCAGGGGTGTACAACGAGTATGCCATAAACATGAGCATACTTAACTAGTCCCCCGCCGCGCAGCCGCTGTCACACCTGGTCTATGTCGAAAATCCCCAGTACGTTGCCCTTCCAGTCCTCAGGGGCCATCTTCTGCGCCTCGCCGTGCTTTGCGAATTCAGTGTACATCTCGGCAAGGTCGTTCATCCTGGTCCTTACGTTCGCGGGCAGATCTATCTCCCCCTTGAGCGTGGCATAGGACTTGAATATGAACATGTGGTTCGCCACCCAGTCCGCATCGCTCGCGCTGACCCTGTTGCTCATCTCCCTGAGCCTGCCCACCTGCTCCTCCTTTGTCGGCACACTCATCATTGCGGTCATGGTACCATCAATGGGCAAACGTCTCTGCCCAATATACAATTACGCCTGCTAGATACTTATATGCTGGGGCATGTGCGTCGGCTGTCTAACCGGCCAGCATGCAAATGTTTATAAGCCCGTGTATCGATTCCTATCTGGGAGTGTCGTAGGGGTAAACGGCAAACATCAAACATCAGGCATCGAACTGCAGGCATAGCCATGTGCCAGTCCTGTCGTCTCCCGTGGGTTTTGTATGAAGATAAAGCGGCGCAAGCGGATAATACCGCGCAAGCAGCTGCCCAAGGACATAGGCGCTCTGTCCCTCAAGGCGCATGCGATGGCGAGGGGGAAGATAGAGGAGGTGGGCAGAGTGCCAATAATGAACCTAGACGACCTGGCGATATACTACACCCCCGGGGTCGTGTCGTCGTGCCTGGCCATAAGGGACAACAAAGACCTCTCGTACGACTACACGTCCAGGGGCAACCGCATAGCCATAGTCACAGACGGCTCAAGGATACTAGGGCTGGGCGGGATAGGCCCAGAGGCGGGCATGCCCGTCATGGAGGGCAAGGCGCTGCTGTTCAAGAAGTTCGGCAATGTTGACGCGGTGCCGCTTACCATAAGGACCACGACGGCGGAGGAGATGATAAGCTTCGTCAAGGCCATAGAGCCTGGTTTCGGCGGCATAAACATCGAGGACACGGCGCCGCCGAAATGCTTCGAGGTGGTTGATCGGCTGCAGAAGGAGCTCGACATACCCATCTTCCACGATGACCGGCAGGGCACATCGGTGGTAGCGTACGCTGCCCTAAAGAACGCACTGAGGCTGGTTGGCAAGGACCTCAAGGACGCCAAGATAGTCATAAACGGCATAGGCGCTGCGGGGGTCGGCATAGCCCAGCTGCTGCTCGCGGCAGGCGCCGGCAATATTATAATGTGCGACACCCGCGGTATACTTTATCAGGGGAGGAAGGACGACATGAACACCATCAAGGAGAACCTCGCGACCCACACCAACCGCTCGTCGCTCAAGGGGCAGCTGGAGGACGCGGTGAAGGGCGCTGACGTCCTGATCGGCGTGTCCTCAAAGGGCGCGTTCAGCGACAAGATGATAAAGGCGATGGCGCCGCGGGCCATAGTGTTCGCGCTAGCCAACCCCGACCCAGAGATAGACTACGGCGCTGCCAAGGCCGCCGGCGCGGAGATAGTCGCGACCGGGGTGAGCGACCTGCCCAACCAGGTCAACAACCTGCTGGCCTTCCCTGCGATATTCCGCGGGGCCCTGGATGCGAGGGCCAGGAAGATTAACACGGCCATGCTGCTGGCGGCAGCGGATTCGCTCGGCACCGGCGTGCCCAAGTTCAAGCTTTCGAAGGACCACATAATACCCAATTTCACAGAGGACGACATAATATCCATAACCGCAGAGATGGCGGTGGCCGTCGCAAGGGCGGCAGTGGAGACGGGGGTTTCGGACAGCAAGCTTGACGCAAACTCAATACGGAAGAACGTGAGGGGCGCGCTCAAGCGCTATTCGAAGATCGAGGCGAGCATGACCAAGCTAGGCAGGATGAACTTCCTAACCCACTTCTTCAAGTGACCTGCGCACCGAGGCAACTACGCTCCCATCCCTCACGAACACGTTTGTGTACCTCCTCCGCCCGACAATGTCCCCGATGCCAGCCCACCTGTACTCCCTGTTCTCGAAGTTCAGCCTAACCCTGCCCGTGGACGAGCGGAATATGAACAGCATGTTGCGCCACCTGGCATCCCTCCTCACCGGATCGAAGAGCATCATGCTTCTCCCCCTACCCACGAGCCTCAGCATCTCCCTGCCTATCCCTGTCTCTTCGTATATCTCCCTGTACGCGGCGTCGATGTAGCTCTCCCCCCTGCGCCTGCCGCCCGTGAGGAATGACCATATGCCAGGCGCAGACATCAGGAACGGCACCCAGATCCTCCTGAGCAGCAGCACCTTCCTGCGGTAGACTATTATAGCCACTATGCCATCGCGCCTTGCAAGCGCCATGCCTGCCCTTCCTGCCATGCAAGACCACGATAAGATTGGATGCGCCAAGGCTTAAATCCCTTGCAGGTCCTATCCGCACCATAGCATTTAAAGCAATTGCTAGTTAATGTTAGCTTATGGAGGTCCTCAAGTTTGACATAGTTATACTGGGGAGCGGTCTTGCTGGGATGAGGGCGGCGCTTCAGGCCGCCAAGGCGTCCAACGGCAAGGCCAGGATAGCGGTCATATCCAAGCTGCACGCTATGCGGAGCCATTCCGTATCGGCGGAGGGCGGCATATCCGGCGTGCTGTACCCCGGGGAGCACGGCGACAGCGTGGACCTGCACGCCCACGACACCGTAAAGGGCGCGGACTACATCTGCGACCAGGACGCAGTGGAGGTGCTAGTAAACCACGCCCCGGAGGAGATAAAGCTGTTCGACCACCTCGGGGTGCCGTGGAACAGGGACGACAAGGGCAAGATAGTGCTGCGCGCGTTCGGCGGCATGAGTGTGCCGCGCACGGCGTTCGCCGCGGACAAGACAGGCTTCTTCATGCTCAGCGCGCTCTACGACAGCCTGCTCGAGTTCCGCAACATAGAGATATTCCATGAGCACATCGCAACGTCGCTGGTCCTGGAGAAGGACGGCTTCAACGCCATAACTGCAATGGACCTCTCCACCGGGGAGATGCGGGCGTTTGTCTCGAATGCATGCATAATAGCCACTGGCGGTTTCGCCAGGTGCTACGGGTTCACCACCACCGCATATTCCAGCACCGGCGACGGCATATGCCTCGCCTACGAGGCGGGCATACCTCTCAAGAACATGGAGTTCGTGCAGTTCCACCCCACCGGCCTTGTGCCAAGCGGGATACTCATAACGGAGGCCGCGCGCGGCGAGGGGGGGTACCTCAGGAACTCCAAGGGCGACAGGTTCATGTCAAAGTATGCGCCGCACGCACTGGAGCTTGCCTCCAGGGACGTGGTTTCCAGGGCCATAGTGAGCGAGGTAGAGGCAGGCCACGGGCTGCGTGACGAGAAGTACGGCGACTTCGACTTCGTGCACCTCGACCTCACGCACCTGGGCGAGGAGAAGCTAAACGAGCGGCTTCCAATGATAAAGGAGATAGCGATAAAGATGATAGGCGTCAACCCGGCAGAGGAGATGCTGCCGGTGCGCCCCGCGGCGCACTTCACAATGGGCGGGATACACACTGACATAGGTGGCAATGCCATGTGGGACACGAGGCGCAACGTCCACGGCCTGTGGGCCGCCGGCGAATGCGGCTGCGTGAGCGTGCACGGCGCGAACAGGCTGGGCAGCAACTCGCTCAGCCAGTGCGTAATCTGGGGGAAGATAACCGGAAACTCAGCCTTCCAGCTCTCGAGGAGGACAGGGGGGCGGAACGTAACGACGCAGCTCAGGAAACGCTTCGAGCGCGAGGAGGGGAGGATTTCAAAGCTGCTGGAAAGCGACGGCAGCGTCAACCCCTACGACCTGCGGCGCGAGATGTGGGGCGCAATGGACCGCTACGTCGGCGCTTACAGGAACGCCAAGATGCTCGGGCAGGGCAGGAAGAAGATATCATCACTGCTGCACCAGTTCAGCAACATATACCTCAAGGACAGGAGCAGGATATTCAACACTAACTTCAGGGATGCGCTGGAGATACGGCACATGCTTGCGCTCTCCTCGGTTGTGATAGAATGCGCGATAAACAGGGAGGAGTCGCGCGGCGCGCACGCCAGGCGGGAGTTCCCCAAGAGGGACGACAAGAGATGGATGAAGCACACGCTTGCGTACAAGGCCGCGCGCGGCGTGAAAATATCCTACGCCCCGGTGGCCGTCACCAAGTGGCAGCCCGAGGAGAGGCACTATTGATGGTTTTGCATGGCAGTAAAGAAGAGGTTGCATGACATGCGCGGCAGGCAGGCCAACATGCTCAGGCTCGCCGCATTCGACATCGAGGCGCTTGTGCACATGCTGTTCTACCGCCTGCTCGTCTTCTTCGGCATAGTGTACGGCGCAGCGATGCTGCTCTCGTTTGCCTATGCCCCGCTGGGCGGCCTGATAAAGCCGCTTACCGTGCTGGTTTGGATACTGTTCACACCCCAGATATACGAGACCGCAAAGGTGTTCGCGCTCACGTCAAGCGGCGGGCTGGCGTTCGGGCGCTTCAACAAGGAGCATGTCTACGTCATGAAGGCCAAGTACGGCAAGTCCTCATCCTTCTTGCTGCTCATACCGTATGTCACCCTGCTGCTGTGGGCAGCGGGGTTCCTGGCTATGCTTGCATGGTGGAACCTATGACGGGCTTCAACCTCATGGCGCCGTTTTACGCTTCAATGACAGTAGTACCGCTGCTCATGTGGGTCATAGCAGTAATTTCCCCAGTGCCCGGGCTGTCATGGCTTAGGCTTGATCTGGCCGTGCTCGTGGGGATAGGCTCCGTTGCATTCGGCGTGATTGGGTTCAGAGAGGTGTTTGTGCATGGCAAAAGATGATGGCAGCACGCCAAGCAGCATAGGCGAGGCAGAGATAGTGGTCAGGGCGTTCGATTCCGAGGCCGGCCAGTTCAGGCGCCGCCACCATACCGTAAAGGTCACAAACTTCACCACAGTGCTGGACTCGCTCATATCAATAAAGGAGAAGGAGGACCCATCGCTGTCCGTGCGGTACAGCTGCAGGATGGGCATATGCGGCTCGTGCGCCATGGTTGTGAACGGCAAGCCGCGCCTGGCGTGCGAGGCAATGGTGTCCAAGGTCGGCAGGGCAGGCCCAATCACAGTGGAGCCGATGAGGGGGCATCCCATTCTGCGCGGCCTTGTGACCGACTTCGACGAGTTCTTCGACAAGCACCGGAGCGTGAAGCCGTGGGTGATGCGCAACAACCCGCAGGAGCGGTTCAACACCGCAAAGGAGTTCAAGCAGACCGATGAGGAGCGCGACACGTTCCTCCCGTTCGCGGAATGCATAAAGTGCGGCCTGTGCGTGGACGCATGCCCCGTCTCCAACACCAACAAGGAATTCCTCGGCCCGCAGGCCCTTGCGCAGGGCTACCGCTACTACGCTGACTCCAAGGACCAGGGCAAAGGCAGGAGGCTGGAGCTGCTGGACACGATGGATGCGACATGGGGATGCGAGTTCGCCGGCGCGTGTTCCGAGGTGTGCCCCAAGGGCGTGGATCCGGCGCTTGCGATACAGATGCTGAAGGTCGAGACCGCAAAGCACCGCCTGCTAGGCGGCTCCAAGGAAAAGTGAACGCCCAAGGCAGGGCGGTGCGCTCCTTGCCGCGTGATGCTAAACTTCATCAAATGGTGACAAAGATGCCGGAGACCAGAACCGAAAGCGACGCGCTGGGCAATGTGAAGGTGCCCAGCGAGGCATATTATGGCGCAGACACCCAGCGTGCAAGGGACAACTTCCCCATCTCAGGCATACGCTCGAGCCCAGAGTTCATAAAGTCCTACGCCATGCTCAAGCGCGCCGCGGCCCTCGCGAACATGAAGGAGAAGAGGCTTGACCAGAGGGCAGGCGGCGCCATAGTCAAGGCGTGCGACGAGGTCATAGCCGGCAAGCTCCGCGACCAGTTCGTAGTGGACGTGTTCCAGGCCGGCGCAGGCACAAGCGTCAACATGAACCTCAACGAGGTGATAGCCAACAGGGCAACAGAGATGCTTGGCGGGCAGAAGGGCACGTACAAGATGGTGCACCCCAACGACCACGTCAACATGTCACAGTCTACCAACGACACATACCACACAGCCACGCACATGTGCGTCTACTCCATGCTGCACGGCAGGCTGATGCCCGCGCTGTCCCGCCTGCAGAAGGCTCTGGACTCCAAGTCCCGGGAATTCGCCGGTGCTGTCAAGATCGGCAGGACCCACCTGCAGGACGCCACCCCCATAACGCTTGGGCAGGAATTTTCCGGATACTCCTATTCCATAGGCGCGTGCAGGCAGAACCTCGCGAACGCCGCATCGTCCCTCCTTGTGCTGCCGATAGGCGGCACGGCAGTGGGGACTGGGATAGGCTCTAAGCCGTCGTATTCCGCTGACGTTGTGCACTACATACGCGAGTGCACCAAGGCGGACTTCGCCGTCTCAGAAAACATCTTCGGCGTCCAGCAGAACCAGAACGAGGAAAAATGGGTTAGCAGCGCCCTTGCAGACCTCGCGATAGCAATAAACAAGATATCAAACGACCTGCGCCTCATGAATTCCGGCCCCATATCCGGGTTCGGCGACATATCGCTGCCCGCCGTACAGCCCGGCTCTTCGATAATGCCCGGCAAGGTAAACCCCAGCATGGCCGAGATGATGAACATGGTGTGCTTCCAGGTGATAGGCAGCGACGCCGTGGTGTCGCACGCCGCCCAGGCCGGGCAGCTAGAGCTGAACGTCTTCATGCCGGTCATAGCCTACAACCTCGTGTTCTCCGTGGAGATACTGGCGAACGGTATCGACGCGTTCACAGAAAGGTGCGTCATCGGGATAAAGGCCAATACAGACCGGCTCAAGTCCATCATAGACCGGGACACCGCGCTGGCTACGGCGCTTTCCCCGTACATAGGCTACGCAAGGGCCGCTGACATAGCAAACACCGCCCGCCGCGAGGGAAAGACCGTGAAGCAGGTATGCCTGGAGATGAAGGTGATGAAGGAGAAGGAGCTTGACAGGATACTCGACCCCAAGAGGCAGCTGAAGCCCACAGAATAGCGACCTGTGCCTACGCATCTACCCATATGTCTCCGGCCGCGTCAACCTTGACGGCGAACCTGCTCTGCATCTTCCCCAATGTGCTGGATGGCGACGCCTTGCCGCTTCTTACGTCGTACACCGCGCCGTGCCACGGGCAGGTCACCTCGTAGCCCTCCATCTTCCCCTGGTCGAGCGGCCCGCCCCTGTGCGAGCACACCGAGTCGATGGCGTAGACATCCCCCCCAACCATCACGACCACTATCCACCTGCCCTTCGAGAGATTGCCTCC